>NZ_JAVRHT010000019.1:0-74385 GCF_031846415.1 Rubrivirga litoralis
GCAGCTCTCGACCAGAAGCTGCGCCCCCTTGACCCCGTCGCGAAACTGGGCTGGGCTGTGGGCCACGACCACGACGGCCGCGTTCCGCTTGCGGAGGGTCAGGAGCCACTGGCGGAGCCGGTCGGCGAAGCGCCCGTGCATGAGCGCCGCCCACGCCTCCTCGATCACGATGAGCGTGGGCGAGCCGTCGAGCGACTCCTCGACGCGGCGGAAGAGGTACGTCAGCGCAGGCACGAGCACACGGTCCGACATCCCGACCAGGTGCGAGAGCTCGACGACTTGGTGCCGGACGGCGTCCTCTCCCCCGGCGAACGAGTCTTGATCGGCGTCGAAGAGCTGGCCGTACGGCCCTTCCAGGGTGTACGGCCGCACGAGCGCTCGGAGCCGCTCGTCGCCGAGCCCGACCAGGAGCGCCGTCAACGTCCGGTCCCCCGCGGGGCTCTCCGCTAGCAGTCCGACCGCGTGCGCCAGTCGGCCGCGCTCGTCGGGCGAGAGCCGCTCGCCCTGGACCTCGACCAGCCCTTCCAGCCAGTCGACGGCCCAGAGCCGCACGTCGGGTCGGTCGACGCCCCGGAGCGGCTGCATCGCCACGGGCTCCGTGTCGCCCGCGTCGTGAGCGACCGTCCCGGCGAGGTCGTAATGCGCCGCGCCCATCGCACGGCCCGAGACGTAGTGGCTGTACCCGACGTCGAACGTCACTGTCCGCGATCCGGCGTAGCGGCGCCATTGCGCGAGGATCAGGCCCACAAGAACCGACTTGCCCGCGCCCGTCGCGCCGACGACGAGGGTGTGGCCCACGTCGCCCTCGTGCAAGCAGAGACGGAATGGGGTCGAGCCGTCCGTCCGCGCCCACAGGAGCGGCGGCGAGCCCTCAGGGAACAGCCCGCTCGGGACCTCGCGGTGCCCGCCCCAGGGCGCCGTCAGCGGGAGCACGTCGACGACGTTCTCGGTCGACAGGACGGGGCGGCGGAGGTTGGCGTGGCCGTGGCCCGGTAGCGAGCCGACGAAGGCGTCGACGGCGTTCACATCCTCGACGCGGCCAGTGAACCCGAGGTCGCGGATGGCTTTCAGGACGGCCTGCGCGCGGTCGTCGGCCTCTCGCGCGTCGTCCGCCATCACGACGGCGCAGACGGTGAGGTACCCGAAGCGGACCTCGCCGCCCGAGTTGGCAGACCGGGCGGCGCCCGCGTCGTGGACCATCGCCGTCGCGTTGCCATCCTGAAAGGCGAGGTCGAGATCCGTCGTCTCACGCTTCTTCTTCGACGCCATGTCCTTGGCCCAGTCGCCCGCGCCGCGCCGCTTTTGGAACCACCCGAGCTGACTCTTTCCGATCACCTTCGACGCCGTCGTGGGCGAGAACGGCAGGAACCGGACGGACCAGCGGTACGGGAACGGGAGTCGCGTGAGCGGGTCGGCGAGGCCGGGCCGCGTCGCGTTCGGGTAGCCCTGCACGGCGACGACCCGGACGTGCTGGTCACCCATCCGGGGCTCGAAGCCGCCGACGAAGGGCTGATCGGCCAGGGCGTAGTTGAGGTAGGCCCCGTGGCCGGGCACGCCGACGTTGTGGCTCAACCCCGTCAGGCACTCGTGGAGGTGACGCAGGAGGTCTGCGCTCCCGAACCGTTCCAGGCGGAGCGCCGAGGCCAGGCGCCCTTCCAGGTCCCGCGCCTCGCGCTCGAACCGGCTCAGGAGCCGGTCCCAGTCGGGGCCTTCGCTCTCCCGGCCCTGCACGACCGCTCGCTCCATCCGCTTGGTGAGCGCGCCGGGAGGCGTGTACGTGAGCGTGAGGACGGCATCGGTCTCGTAGTGCTCGGCCGTCGCCGTGTACCGCGCCCGGCGCGTCTCGTCGACGAGCGCGCTCACGGGGTCCGGGAAGTGGCACCGCGCGCGATCCGCGTAGCCGATGGACTCGCGGCGCACGGCGTCCACGTGGACCATCCACCCGTCGCCGTAGGACGCGATTGCGGTGTTGACGTGCTCGGCCAGGGCCGCGACCTCGCCTACGGTCGAGGAGGCGAGGTCGCGTCCTCGGAACCGCCAGGCGGCCAGGAACGAGCCGTCCTTCATCAGCACGACCCCCTCCCCCACCAGGAACCCCCAGCCCAGGAGGTCCGAGAGGGCGCGCGAGCCGAGGCCCGTGGACTTGCGGTGCTCGCGGAGTCGGCTGAGACCGGCGGCCCCGAGGGCGCCCGTGGTGACGCCGACAGCGGTGGCGAGAAAGCTCATCGTGAAGATAGGGGTCTATGTGCCTAGACGACTAGGCCGTCGGGACAGAGCGAGACGGGCGGCGGGGGGACGCGCTCACGGGCGGGAGCGGGCCGTAGGCGTCGGCCTGCATGAGCGTCCGCGCCAGGAGCTGGGGCAGCAGATCGTCGGCGTCCGAGAGGCGGACCATGAGCGGGTGGACGACGCCGACGACGACCACCACGACGGCGGCCGTCGCCCAGGAGAGCCCCATGAGGTAGCCCAAGCACACGACGAGCGTGACTTCGAGGACCAGGAAGCTCCGGTCGACGCCCGCGTAGCGCGGGACGCGGACGAGCGACTGGTGGACGAGCCGCTCAGGGAGGCGCCCGGCGGCGGGCGACCTCTCCCCTCCCCCGTTCCGCTGGCGCACGCTCACAGCGTGGCCCCGGAGATCCCGAGCGTGGCCGCGAACGAGGCCGCGCCGATGGCGACGCCCAGGCCCATCACGGCCTGCGCGATCCGCTTGACGCCCTCCTCGTTCCGGGTGAACGCCCAGATGATGCCGCCCGCGGCGAGCGCGATCACGGCGACGAGCCGGATCGTGTTGCCGGTCAGCGCGTCGGCGATGGTCTGGAGCGGGCCGTCCCACGGCATCGCCGCGCCGCCGGACGCCGACGCTGGGTCGGCCAGGACGAGGACGAGAGCGCAGAGCCCGACGGCGCGCAAGGCGAGCGTGGTGAGGCGTCGCGGCGGACCGGACGGCTTGCGGATGACGTGGAGGGGATGGCGGGTCATGGTCGTGGGCCTCGCGGCCGGAAGAGTGGGCCGGGCGTCCCCGGCTAGTGTGGACGACCGCCAGCAGGCGTGCGGCGGTCGGTCTGGGCGTCCCCGAGTGGGTCACACCGGCTCCAGCTGGTAGTCGGTGCCGTCGTGGCCGATGACGCGCACGAGCTCGCGGACACGTCGGCCTGCGTTGCCGCCCTCGACGATGAGGGCGATGCCGACGGCCTCAGCAACGAGCGAGTGTTGTGGGGGCACGTTGGCGCGCTGCGCCAGCCGGTCAAGGCGGTGGAGCGCGCCCAGCGCCGTCGTGGCGTGGAGCGTCGCGCAGCCTCCGGGGTGGCCTGTCGCCCAGGCGTCCAGGAGGTCGAGCGCGGCTGCGTCGCGGACCTCGCCGACCACGATCCGGTCGGGCGTACAGCGGAGCGTGTGCCGGACGAGGTCGGCGAGCGACACGTCGTCGGAGGTTTGGAGTTGGAGGTGGTCGTCGGCCGCGCACTGGAGCTCGCCGGTGTCCTCCAGGACCACGATCCGCTCCTCGGGGAACCGCTCGGTCATCTCCAGCAGGAGCGCGTTGCAGAGCGTCGTCTTGCCCGATCCTGTCCCGCCACAGACAAGGATGTTCTCGTGGGCGTCAATGGCGTCGCGGAGCGCGAACCGGTGCCGGGCTGTCATCACGCCCGTGCGGACGTAGCTGTCGAGATCGTAGACGACGCGGGCCGGTTTCCGAACGACGAAGCAGGCGCGGGGAACGAGCGGCGGGATGAACCCCTGAAGTCGGGCACCTCCGAACGTGCCGTTTGGCAGTTCGGCCTGGACCGACGGCGCGGCGGGGCCGAGCGCGTCTCCATGGAAGGCCGCCACGGCACCCAGGAACTGCTCGACGCGCGAGGCCCGGAGGCGAGTGTCCGTCCGCACCTTGCCCTGGGAGCGCGTGTCGAGCCGGAGCCAGCCGTCGTGGGGGTTGACGTAGACCTCGGTCACGTCATCGTTGGCGAAGGCGTCGAGCACGCGGGGGCCGAGGTACCGCTCCATGAGCTCGCGGTATCGCGCCTCGCGCCCGCTGACGGGCTGGCGGGGCACGTCGCGGCGAGCGCCGCCAGCGGGATGCTTGGCGGGCTCGGCGGTGGCGGTCGGAGCGGTCGGGGTGGGCGTGGCCTCCATCGGGTCGGGGTCGGGCCGGGGCTCTCCCCCGGCGACCCGAAGAGGCGCGAAATCGCCCGGACACCGGACACGGCGGCTCCCAAGAGGTCGCTCGTGCAGCCTCAGCAGCCCCGATGCTCCTAGATGTCTAGACGGTTAGACCCCTAGTTGTCTGTCGCGTCGCGCACTCCGCCCTCAATCCAGAGCGGCTGGAGAACTCCTCGAACGTCGCTCACCGGCCCGGCGTAGCGGGAGTCCACCGAGGTGGGCACCCGCCCGGAGTGGAGCCAATACTCCCCCTTCCCCAGCACGTGCCGACCGAGACGGGGCCGGAGCGGGGTCCCGGCCCGGTCGCGGAAGAGCGGGGCGCTGTTCGGGAGCGGCGTCCCCCCGACTCGGACGCCCGCGCTGTCCACGACGACCGTGTCGCCGGGCAGGCCCGCGAGCGGCTTCCCCAGCTCGACGACGCCCCCAGGGCACGGGCCGTTCGCGAGGTAGGGCGCGAGCGCCGCAGCGGCATCCGCGCTCGGGCAGGCCGCGACGATCTGACCCGGCTCCGCGCTGGCGGGGTCGAACGCCGAGGCGAGGTAGAGCCCGCGCGGCAGGCTTGACGTGTAGTTGACGCGCACGCCGAACGCCCACGCGGCCACCGCCAGCACGGCGAGCCCGACGCCTGTGCCGACGGCCACGCGCGCCGTCGTCCGCCACCTCCGCGTCGCGCCGGGCGTCACGTCGTCCTACTCGAAGTGCCGAGACTGGACGGGGTAGGGCGCCCCCCTCCCCTGCTCCAACTCGGCCACGTACCGTTCGAGCGCGGCGGCGACGACCTCGTTCTGGCTCGTCCCGTCGAAGTCCTTGACGGCCCGCACCTTCGCGCGGAGCCACGCAGGCACGTTCCAGTTGGCCTGGACCGTCCTGTCGTGGGCGAGGTCGCCCGGTTGGGGGACTCCTGTCCGCTTGGCGGATGGTTTCGCCGCTTTGGTGCTCGGGGCATCCGTCTCAGGAGCGGGTGGGTCGAACACGCCATCGAAGGCACCGCCTTGACGGGCCGGAGTGATGCGGGGCTTGCGCTTGCTCATCGTTCTAGTAGTCTAGGGTGCTAGGCGTCTAACTGCCATGTTGTTCCAGGAGGACTTCGACCTCGTCCACCAGCGCGGCGTAGTCTTGGGCCGCCGTGGAGCGGGGGGCGTAGAGCGGAACCGGGACGCGGGCCATCTCGGCCTCTCGCACCCGGACCGTCTCGCGGACGAACGCCCGGATCGCAGGCTCCCCGTCTGGACCGGCGATCTGGCTCGCCACGTACTCGACGAGCTCGCGGTCGTGGAGGCTGGACGTGTTGACGCGGGTGACGAACGCGCCCGTCACCGGAGCCGTCCCGAACCGCTCGGTCAACTCGACGACGTCGCCCAGCCCGTCGAGGGCGCCCCGGCCGCTGGCGACCGGGACCAGAACGAGGTCCGTCGAGGCCAGCGCGGCCGTCACGAGCGCGGAGGCCTGAGGCGGCGTGTCGACGACGGCCACGTCGTAGTTGCCCTCGACCACGTCGATGAAAGAGAGCAGGCGGCGCGAGAGTTGGACCGGCGCCGTCCGTTCGAGCCGGAGGAGGCGGCGGTCGGCTGGGAGAACGTGGAGCGCACCGCCGTCTGCGAGATCGGCGCCGCCCGAAGCGTCCACTAGCGCGGCGCGAGCGTCCTCGGGCGAGCCGTCGCCCGATAGGAGGGAGGCTGCGGCCGGTCCTGGCTCGAGCCCGGCCGACGTGGTCAGCGTCGCTTGCGGGTCCAGGTCGACGGCGAGCACCGCCCGGCCGCGCCGCGCGAGCTCGGCCGCGACGGCGAGCGTCGAAGTGGTCTTGGCCGAGCCGCCTTTGAGGTTGGAGAACGTGACGATGCGCATGGTGGGGTGTCTAGGGGCCTAGGCCTAGGTGCCTAGGCGTATAGACTAGCTCGATGCGTCCGCTCGCGCAACCGTCGTGCCGAGCGGTCGGGGGACCTGGGGGTCTAGCCCGCGCTACCTCGCGCCCCACCAGCCGACGGCCGCGCCCACTGCCGCGCCGGCTGCCACGGCCCACAACGGAGGCGTCGCCTTGGGACGCGGGGGGACCGGGCGACCCGCGGCGTCGGCTCCTGCCCGGACCGCGGGGACGTCCCCTCGGACGACCGGGAGCGTCGCCCACGCCACGGCAACCGCCGCCCGGCGGACGTCGGCGAGCAGGTCGCCGACGGACCCGTAGCGCTCGGACGCGTCCGGGCGGGTCGCCCGGGCCACCACGTCCAGCAGGGGCACCGCGGCCACCTCCCGGGGTTGGGACCGCCGGAGGCCGCCGCTGCAGGGACCCTCGGGGCACGACGCGACGAGGTCGCCCAGGACCGCGCCGAGCGCGAACACGTCGGCGGCGACGGAGGGTGCGCCGCCGACGTAGATCTCGGGGGCGGCGAAAGCGGGCGTGAACGGGCGGGGGCCGTCACCCAGCGAGCCGCTGGCGATCTCCTCCGATACCCCGAAGTCCACGAGCCGGACGACGGGCCGGGACCCCCGATTCTCGACCGGTGGCTCGCCGTCTTGGACGAGGACGTTGGCGGGCTTGAGGTCGCCGTGCGCGAGGCCCCGGTCGTGGACGTGGCGCACGACCTCACAGAGCTGGGCGAACAGCCGGGTCCGCGCGACGAGCCCGAGCCCGCGCTCGTTCGCATACTCGTCGAGCGGGAGGCCCTCGACGAGCTCCATCGCGTAGAACGGGACCCCGGCCCCCGTCCACCCCGCGTCGTAGATCCGAGGGACGCCGGGGTGCGAGAGCTGCGCGAGGTGCCGCCGCTCTACGTAGAAACGCTGGACTTCCTCTGACGCGGCGTCCAACTGCGGGGCCTCGCTCGCGTCGGGGACCGACCCTTCGTGCTCGCCGAGCACTTTGAGCGCCGCGCGGAGCCCGAGGTCGTCCCGCTCCGCGAGGTAGACGACGCCCATCCCCCCACGGCCGATCTCACGGACGACCCGGTACGCGCCGACCACGTCGCCGGGTGCGAGGGCGGGGTGGTCCGGCGCGTCGAGGCGGGCGGCGGCGACGGCCGCCGGTCGGCTGAGGAGCATAGAAACGCCCGCGCCGACGTTCCCGTCGAAGGCCCGGACGTAGCGCTCGGCGCGCGTGGCCAGGCGGTGTCCCTCGGCCCGGAGCCGCTCGGCGAACCGGGCACGGCCGGCGGGGTCGAGGTCTACCAGGCGCTCGACGAGCCAGCCGTCGGCGTCGGACGGGGGCCGCCCGGTTCGGGCCGGACCGCCGTGACCGGTGGGGGAGGGGAGGGCCATGTCACGCGGCGAGTGGGCGAGAGATGGTGGCGGCTTCCCGCTCTCCGACGTACACGCGGAGGTGGGCCTGCGCCTTGACCCAGTCCCGCCGGACCGTTCTCGTGGTCACGCCGAGGGTCTCGGAGATCTGGGTGTCCTCCAGACCGCCGTAGAACTTGAGCTCGACTACCCGGCAAGCCCGCGCGTCTACGCGGCGGAGTCGCTCGATGGCGTCGTCGAGGTCGAGCGACAGGTGAACTCGGTCTTCGGCCTCGCGCGCTCGATCGCCAGCGGGCACGTCTCGGTCTGAGAGCGACAGGGGGCGGACGCCCCCGCCGCGCTTGTCCCGGCCCCGTCGGCGCGCGGCGTCGACGAGCGCGCGCCGCATGGCCCGGACGTAGAGGTCCGGGGACGCGCTGGCGAACGGGGTCCCCGTCCGCCGGAGCGCGAGATACGCCTCGTGGACCAGCCCGGTCGTCCGCACCGTGAGCTCCGGGCGCTCGCGTGCCCGGAGCCAACGGGCCGCCCGGCGGAGCTCGGCGTAGACGGCCCGTTCGGCGAGGGCCTGGTCGGCCTCTGAGGATGTGCCGGTGGCGGAGGGGGATGGGACGTTGGTCATGGGTCGTGGTGGGAGGGTGGACGGTGAGCGCGCCGGGACGCTCAACGGAAGGTTTCGATGGCGAGCGCGGCGACCAAGACGCCCTGGATGCAGACCGCGCTCTTGGGCACGCGCTGGTCGGGGTACTCCGGGTTCCGAGCCACCAGCCGGACGTGCGAGCCGTCCTCGACCACGTGCTTGAGCGTGTTCCCCTCGCCCTCGACGTAGACCGAGCACACGTCGGCCTCGGTCGGGTCCACGTCCGGCCGCATCACGAGCGTCATCCCCGGCAGGAGCCCGGCGCCGGTCATCGACTCCCCGTCGACGACCAGGAGGTAGTCGCCCCGGCGCATGACCGGGACGAGGTCGGGGAGCGTCGCGACGAAGTCGTCGGCCTGGGCCTGGACGTCGGTGATGGGTCCCGCGGGGATCGTCCCGAGCCGGGGCCACGGCCGCGCCCGGCCGTGCCGCTCGCCCTCCGCCGTCAGCTCGATCTGGAGCGGGACGCCCCGGCCGCCGGACGTGAGCCGGACGAACCCGGCCGCCTCCAGCTTGCGGAGGTGGGCGTAGACGGCGGAGACGCCCTTGAGCCCCATCCGCCCGGCGAGCTCGAGCCCGTTGGGGACCTCACCCGTCCGGCGGAGGGCGTCGTGGATGATCCCGAGGAGCTCTTTCTGTCGGGGGTAGAGCATTGTAGGGAGGGTGTGACAGGGAGACTGTCAGTTTACACCTTCTGGTGTCAATATGCGACCCGGGCGCCCAGAAAAGCCCGTTGCCCGGTCCCGAGGGGGACGCTCGGCGCCGCGTAAGCCGAACGTGGACAGAGGGATGGAGCCCAGGAAAAAAGTCGGACTCCGCGGCCTCGGACCCCGTGGGGGGCGCCGACGGCGTGACCCCCGGTGACACGCCGTCGTCGCCCCCCCACGAACCGGACCCCGCCCGCTCCCCCGATGATTTCCGCTCCAACCACGCCCGACGCCACAGCCAGCCTCGACCTTGCCCGAGCGGTCGAACGCTCCGTCGAGCGCTCCCGCCCCCTGTCGTCCGCCGACCTCTTCGCGCTGGCGGCCGACGCCTGGGGCGGCACGCTTGCCGAGGGCGCCTTCACGCCCCGCGACGCCTACGACGCCGCCGAGCTCGGGCTCCACCTCCACCTGCTCCGCGCCGTCGGGCCGCTCCCGTCTGACCCCGGGGCGGCCCGCGAGGCCCTCGCCGAGGTCGAGCGGCTCTCGGCGCTCCTGCCCAGCCAGACGCGTCGGACGGCGGAGCAGAACGACTACCAGCAGTTCTCGACGCCGGCCGCTTACGCGGGCCTCTGTGCGTGGGTGAGCGGGGTGGGGGAGGGGCACCGGGTGATCGAGCCCTCGGCCGGGACCGGCGCGCTGTGCGCGTTCGCGCTCGCGGCCGGTGCTACGGTCTACGCCAACGAGCTCTCCGGCCGCCGCGCCGACACGCTGGCGGTCCTTCTGGACGAGGCCGGCCAGGACCCGTCGCAGACGCTCACGCGCGAGAACGCCGACCACCTCGACGCCATCCTGGCGCCGTCGGTGCGCGCCGACGTGGTCTTGATGAACCCCCCGTTCTCCCAGACCGCCGGGCGCCTGGGCCGCCGCCGCGTCGTGACCGTCGGGACGAACCACGTGCTCCAGGCCCTCAAACGCCTGGAGCCCGGCGGGCGGCTGGTCGCCATCCTGAGCGCGGGCGTGCGGCGGGGGAGGCCCACGCACCGGCCGTTCTTCCAAGCGCTGGACGCGGCCCCCTACCAGCTCCGGGCCGACGTCGAGGTCGGCGGCGCCGTCTACCGCCCCTACGGGACCTCCGTCCGCACGCGGCTGCTCGTCGTGGACCGGGCGCTCCCCCTGGGGACGGGCACCGCCAGCGAGCGCGTGGAGGCCGTCGCCCAGGGCGTGGCCGCCGCCCTCGACGCCCTCACCCCCCTCCGCGCGGCGACCCGTGCCCCCCGGCCTCTCTGAGCGGCCCGTCCCCCCCCGCCGGCACCACGGCCCGGACCGCCGTCCCCCGCTCGATCCCCGGCCCGACCTCGAAGGCGCCGCCCGCCAGGCGCGCCCGGTGGGCCATCGTCCGCAGCCCGGCCCCCTCCCGACGGGCGCCGTCCACCAGCCCGGCCCCGTCGTCCTCGACGGACAGCACGACGGCGGCGCCCTCGACGGAGAGGTCGACCTCGACGCGCCCCGGCGCGGCGTGCCGGAGCGCGTTCGTGACGGCCTCCTGGGCGATCCGGTACAGGTGCCGCTCGGCTTGGGCCGCCAGCGGCGCGAGGTCGGCGTCGGCCCGGAACGTGACCGTCACGCCCGACGCCTTCGTCGCCGTCCGCGCCAGGTCGGCCAGCGCCGAGGCCAGCTCGCCCGGCTCCATCACCGAGAGCGTCAGCCCGCGCGACAACCGCCGGACCTGGCCCACGGCGTCGTCCGCCATCCCGGCCGCGTCGGCCATCTCGGCGACCTCGACGGGCTCGCCCCGCTCCAGCCGCCGGACCAGGCCCCGGGCGTAGAGCGCGAGCCCGGTCAGGTGCGAGCCCACGCCGTCGTGGAGCTCGCGGCCGACGAGCGCCTGCGTCGCCTCGACCGACGCGAGCAGGTCGGCCTCCAACCGCTGGCGCTCGGCGACGCCGACGGCGAGCCGGACGGCGGCCCGGCGGACGGCCCGGGCCAGGAGCGCGAACGCGACGCCGACGCTGGGGAACAGGGCCGCCGTCCAGACCACGCTCTCGGCGCTCGGCGCCGGGCGGCCCCAGGCGAGCGCGAGGTAGGCCGCGCCGGCCGCGGCGCCGGCCAGCGCCGTCGCGCCGGGCACCATCCGGAACGACGACAGGCCGACGAGGGCCATCAGGACCACGACCACCCCGTCGCCCCCCCGGGTGACCAGGCCGGCCCCCAGCGCGAACGCGCCGACCTCGACCACGACGACGCCGTAGGCGGCGAGGTCCGACGGCGCGCGGCCGTCGCGCAACCGGGACTCGGCGTCGCGCCGGATCGCCCACTCGATGGCGGTCATGACGGCCAGGAAGGTGACCACGGCCACCGCCGCCCCGAGCCCCGCCGCGCCGGGCTCCGCCAGCCGTCCCGCCAGCGCCCCGACGCCGATGCGGACCGCCAGCGCTACTGTCAGGACCCCGAAGAAGGCGCCGACCAGGCCCGACCGCGTCCGCTCGGCCCGGAGCAGGACGGCGTCGAGCGCCGCCTGGGCGTCGGACCGGGGCGCGGTGGACGTGCGGGCGGCCACTACATCAGCCCCCGCTCCTGGGCGTGGCGGATGGCGTACCGCGTGAGGTCGCCGCCGGACGCGAGCCCCAGCTTCTTCTTGATCCGCGCCCGGTAGCTCTCGACCGTGTTCGGGCTCACGACCATCGCTCGGGCGATCTCCGACGTCTTGAGCCCGCGGCCCAGGTGCTCGAGCGCCTCCAGCTCGCGGTCTGAGAGCGCGTCGACGCCCGTCTCAGGGGTGGCCGCGGCGCCGCCGGAGAACTGGCGCACGATGGCCTCGGCCATCGACGGGCTCACGTAGGTCCCGCCGCGCAGGACCCGGCGGACGGCCTCGACGATCTGGTCGCCGGCCTCGCTCTTCATGAGGTAGCCCCGCGCGCCCGCCTTGAGCACGCGCTCGGCGTACAGGCTCTCGTCGTGCATCGACACCACGAGGACCGGGAGCTCGGGGCGCGCGGCCTGGAGCGACTTCACCAGCTCCACCCCGTTCATCCCGTCCATCGACACGTCGGTCACGACCACGTCGCAGTCGTCGGGCAACGTCGCCAGCGCGTGCTCGGCGCTCTCGGCCTCGCCGCAGACCTCGAGGCCGGGCTCCTCGCCGATCAGGAACACGTAGCCCTTGCGGGTGACGGCGTGGTCGTCGACGACGAAGACGCGGCGGGTGAGGGACACGGAGCGGGGCGGGGGGGGGACCCCAAGGATAGACACGCGGGCCGGGGGAGCCCGCCTCTGTGGTGGGGGTCACCACGCGCCGCGGGACCGGTCCACCACGCCCGGGGGGTGGCCCCCGGTACGACCAACACGGCCGCCGGGCGGGTTTACTGGGCACCCACCCGGACCGGCCCCGCCGCCCATGCGCCCTCTCGCCCGCCTCCTCGACCTCGCCGCGCTGGCGACGATCGCCGCGCTCCCGCTCGTGGCCGCCGCCCAGGTCCCCGGGCCGCCCCAGCGCGCGGACTCGGCGTTCGTGCTCCAGGACGCGGCCCCCGTCGTGGTGTCCGATTCCGTGCTCCCCCCGCTGCCCGACATCCCCGCCGACGTCCGGCGGTCGGCGGCGTCGCTGCCGTACACGCCGCCGGCCCGGCCCGGCGCACTCCCGATGAGCCTGGACGAGGCCGTCCAGATCGCGCTCGAGAGCGGGTACAGCGCCCGCCTCGCGGCGCTCGACGTCGAGACGGCCCAGGCCCAGGTCCGCGAGGCCTACGGCGGGCTGTTCCCGCGCGTCGAGGGCTCGTCGAGCTACACCCGGAACGTGGCTCAGGCCAACCCCTTTGCCGGCTCCTCGGCCGCGTCGTTGTTCTCGGGCGGGGCCGCGACGGGCTGGCTCCAGTTCAACGAGGTCGCCCGGACCGACGGCGACCCGGCGACCCAGCCCATCACGCTCACCGAGTACAACCGGCGCGTGGGCGCGGGCCAGGACGCCATCGGGTTCAACCCGGCGACCGACCAGGGCAACCCGTTCGGGACCGACAACCAGTTCACGAACACGCTCTCGGTCACCCAGCCGCTCTACTCCCCGACCGCGTTCGCAGCCGTCCGGGGCGCCCGCGCGCTCGTCGAGGTCAACGAGGCCGGGCTGGAGCAGCAGCGCGACGAGACCATCCACCAGGTCCGGCAGGCGTACTACCAGGCGGCCCTCGCGCTCGCCCAGGTCGGCGTGCTCGAAGGGTCGCTCGAGCGGACGGGCTCGACCTACGACGACGCCGTGCTCCTGGTCGCCCAAGGCGTCCGGCCCCGGTTGGAAGAGCTCAACGCCCGCGTCGACGTCGCCAACGTCCGCACCCAGCTGGCGACGGCGCGGACCGAGGCGGCCACGGCCACCGACCGGCTCCTGGTCGCGCTCGGGCTCCCGGTCGAGACGCCGGTCCAGCTCACGACGGCGCTCGCCGTCCCCAGCGACGACGTGTTCCGCGTCGCCGCGCTCGAGTCCGTGGACCAGGGGCCGGTCCCGGGCGAGCTGGCCGAGGTCGACCTCTCCGGGTTGGCGCTCGACGAGCGCCCCGACATCCGCCAGGCGGCGCTGGCCGTCCGGCTCCAGGAGGTCCAGAAGGGGATCACCGAGGCGGCCACGCGGCCGGGCCTGAACGCCTTCGCCAACCTCAGCTACTCCGGCAACGTCCCCGACGACCGGACGAGCGTGTTCGCCGCGCCCGGCGACCCGTTCACGTTCCAGGAGAGCACGCCGGGCTTCTTCTCCGACGACTACTGGCAGCCGGCGCTCGCCGTCGGGCTCCGCCTCAACTGGACGCTGTTCGACGGCTTCCAGACGCGCCGCCGCGCGCAGCAGGACCAGATCGCCATCGACCGGGCCGAGGTCCAGCTCGAGCAGGCCCGGAACGCCGCCTCGCTCGAGGTGACGGCTGCGGCCCGCCAGCTCCAGAGCGCGCGCGAGCGCCTCCGCGCCCAGACCGAGACGGTCGAGACCGCCGAGGTCGCCTACTACTTCGCCACCGAGCGGCTCGACGTGGGCGCCGCCCCGCTCATCGACGTCCGCCGCGCCTCGGACAACCTCGAGCAGTCCCGGCTCGCGCTCCTGCAGGCGGCCTACGACGCGCTCGTCGCCCGGAGCGACTACGAGCGGGCCACGGGCGCCATCGAGCCCGGCGCGATCCGCCCGGCCGAGCCCTTCCCCGCCCTCGACCCGCCGGCCCAGACGCCCGCCGACCCCGAGACCGTGGTCGTCAGCCAGTCCACCACCCGCTGACACCGCGCCGGGGCGGCCTGACCGCGCATGGCGGGCCGCCCCACCCCCTTGCCCCGACGCCGACCCGGCCCCGACCTCGAGACCCATGATGCACCCCGACTTCGCCCCCCGGCCGCGCAAACGCGCGGGCCACCCGTTTCCCTCCGCAGTCCCGAGGCTCCTCGGGATCGCCCTCGCCGTGCTCGGCCTGCTCCTCGGAGCCGTCGCGCTGGCGGGCTGCGGCGGCGAGCCGGAGGCCGCCCAGGACTTCGAGATCCTCCAGCCCGACGCCGCGCTCGTCGAGGTCGTCGCCGTGAGCGGGACCACGTTCGAGGACGTGATCGAGCTGACCGGGACCGTCGACGCGGGCGAGGACGCCCAACTCTCGCCCAGCGCCTCGGGCGTGCTCACCTACGTGGCCCCGGTCGGCGCGCGCGTCGGCCGCGGCGGCGTGGTCGCGCGCGTCGACGCCGGGACGCAGCGGGCGGGCGTGGCCCAGGCCCGCGCGCAGGCGTCGCAGAGCCGGGCCGGGATCAACCAGGCCCAGGCCCAGGTGGCCCAGGCGCGCGCCGGCATCGAGGCCGGCCAGGCCCAGCGCCGCGCGGCGACGGCCCAGCTCCGCCTGGCCCAGCAGCAGGTCGAGCGCCAGCGGCCGCTCTTGCAGCAGCAGATCATCTCGCCGCTCGAGTTCGAGCAGGTCGAGGGCCAGCTCGCGTCCGCCCAGGCCCAGGTGGCCCAGGCCGACGCCCAGATCGCCCAGGCGCGCGGCCAGCTCGCCGCGGCCCAGGAGGGGGTCCAAGCCGCGCGCGCCGGCGCCGAGGCGGGCCAGGCCGGCGTCCAGAGCGCCCAGGCCCAGCTCTCCAACACGACCGTCCGCGCCCCGTTCGGCGGCGTCGTCGAGGCCCAGCTCGCGGAGCCCGGCGAGCTGGCGAGCCCCGGCCAGGCCGTCGTCCGCCTCGTCGGCGGCGGCGGCCTCCGCGTCGAGGCCGGCGTGCCCGAGCGCTACAGCGGCGAGATCGAGGTCGGCACCCAGGTCACCGTCCGCCCGACGGCCTACAGCGCCGAGCCGCGCGGGGGCCGCGTCGTCTTCGTCGGCACGGCCGTCGACGCCGGGAGCCGGACGTTCCCCATCGAGGTCGCCGTCGACAACGCCGACGGCGCGCTCCGGTCCGAGATGGTCGTCGAGCTGACCGTCACGCGCGCGCTCATCCAGGACGCCCTCGTGCTGCCCCAGGACGCCGTCGTCCGCGACGAGCGCGGGACGAGCGTGTTCGTCGCCGTCCCGGCCGACACCGCGGACGTCTTCGTGGCCGAGCGCCGGGCCGTCCGATTGGGGGCGTCCTCGGGCGGCGAGGTCGTCGTGGCCGAGGGCCTGCGCGTCGGCGACCGCGTCGTCGTGAGCGGCCAGAGCAGCCTGGCCGACGGCGACGCGCTCCAGGTCGAGGCGCGCGTCGCCCGCCGCCGCGCCCCGGCCGCGCCTGACGCCCCCGCCGGCCTCGTGGCCGACGCCACGGCCGCCGTCGAGCCCCAACGATAGACCGGAGCCCCGCCCTCCCCCCCCCGCGCCCCCCGCTTCCGCCCCCCGGCATGACCATCACCAACACCGCCGTCGCCTACCGCACGGCCGTCGTCGTCCTGACGCTGCTCCTGTTCGCGGGCGGGCTCTACGCCTACGTCGCGCTCCCCAAGGAGTCGAACCCGTCGATCTCGATCCCCCAGCTCATCGTCACGACCGTCTACCCCGGCGCGAGCCCCGAGGACGTGGCCGAGCTGGTGACCCGGCCCGTCGAGCAGGAGCTCCAGGGGATCTCGGGCATCGACGAGATCCGGTCCACCTCGTCGGAGGGCGTCTCGTCGGTCGTCGCCGAGTTCACGACCGACACCGAGATCGACGACGCCAAGCAGGACCTCCGCGAGCGCGTCGACGCCGCCCAGAGCGAGCTGCCGGCCGACGCCGAGGACCCGGTCATCACCGAGATCGACCTCGACGCCTTCCCGATCATGACGATCAACCTGGCGGCCGAGTACCCGGTCTCGCGCCTCAAGGCCGTCGCCGAGGACCTGCAGGAGGAGATCGAGACGGTCCCCGGCGTCCTCGAGGTCGACCTGGTGGGCGGGCTCGAGCGCGAGGTCCAGGTCGACGTCGACCGGACGGCGCTCCAGGCCTACAACCTCACGCTCAGCGACCTCACGAGCACGATCCAGGGCGAGGACGTCAACCTCCCCGGCGGCTCCATCGACGTCGGGCGCGAGAACTACCTCGTCCGCGTCGACGGCCAGATCACCGACCCCGCCCTCATCGAGGACCTCGTGCTCAAGGCGCCCGGCGGGACGCCCGTCTACGTCCGCGACGTGGCGACCGTCACGTTCGGGTTCGAGGACCCCGAGAGCTACAGCCGCCTCCAGGTGCTCCAGCGCGAGGTCGAGAGCGGCGAGTTCGCCGCCGTCGAGGACACCGGCTTCGGCCAGGTCGTCTCGCTCAGCGTCAAGAAGAAGCAGGGCGGCAACGTCATCGAGGTCGCCGACGGCGTCCGGGCCTTGCTCGACGACGCCCCGATCCCGAGCGGGACCCAGGTGCTCATCACCGGCGACCAGTCGGAGCAGGTCGAAACGTTGGTCAAGGACCTCGAGAACAACATCATCGCGGGCATCCTCTTCGTGGTCCTGGTGCTCCTGTTCTTCCTGGGCGTGCGGACGGCGGCGCTCGTGGGCATCGCCATCCCGCTCTCGATGCTCGTCTCGTTCCTCGTCTTCTTGGTCATGGGGACGACGCTGAACATGGTCGTCCTGTTCAGCCTCATCATCGCGCTCGGGATGCTGGTCGACAACGCCGTCGTGGTCGTCGAGAACATCTACCGCTTCGTCGAGGAGGGCTACGAGCGGTGGGAGGCCGTCCGGCTGGGCGTCGGCGAGGTCGGCGGCGCCGTCGTGGCCTCGACCGCGACCACGCTGGGCGTGTTCGGGCCGATGCTGTTCTGGCCCGGCCTGATCGGCGAGTTCATGAGCTACCTCCCGCTCACGCTCATCGTGACGCTCACGTCGAGCCTGTTCGTGGCCCTCGTCATCAACCCCGTGATCACGGGCTACTTCGTCCAGGTCGAGGGCGACCCAGGCGACGGGGCCGAGCAGTGGGAGCCCAGCCCGTGGACGCGCCGCGCCGCCGCGGCCGTGGTCGTGCTGCTCTGCGTCTTCGTCGGGATCGTCAACCCGGTCTCGCTGCTCGTGCTGGCCGTCGCCGTCGTCGGCTCGGTCGTGCTCTACCGCTACGCCTTCAAGCCCGTCGCCACGCGGTTCGTGTCGTCGGGCCTGCCGCGCCTGACGGCGGCGTACCGCCGCTTCCTGGCCTGGATGCTCGAGCGCGACTACACCGTCGAGCGGGCGTTCCTGCGCAACACGGGCGTCTTCTTCGCGCTCACGGCCGGCCTGGTGCTCCTGGTCCTGGGCGGGCTCGCGTTCGCGCTCGCCGGGACGGCCGGGCTGGCGCTCGTCGTGCCCGGCGGGGTCCTGCTCGCGCTCGGCGTCGTCGGCGTGTTCGTGCTGACGGGCGAGAGCCTGTTCCTGGGCGGGTGGACGACGGTCAAGGCCGGGCTCGCCTTCGGCGCCGTGATGCTGGGGATCCAGCTCGCGGTCTTGGCCGCCGGCAACAAGACCTTCGGGACCATCGCGGTGCTGATGGCCTTCCCCGGGGCCATCGTCGCGCTCGGCGCGCTCGGCGCCGTCTTCGGGCGGGGCCGCCGGACGCTCATCCTGACCGACAACCGGGCGCGGTTGCTCGCGGGCACGCTCGGCGCCTTCTTCGGCGTCATCGTGATGTTCGCCGTCGCGCCGACGGGCGTCGAGTTCTTCCCCGAGAGCGACCCGAGCCAGATCCAGATCACGCTCGAGGCCCCGCTGGGGACGAACGTCGAGGCCTCCGACGACTTCGCGCGTGAGGCCCAGGCCCGCGTCGACGCCCTGCTCACCGACCAGGCCGACGTGGCGGGCAACGTCCAGAACGTGCTCGTGGGCGTCGGCGTGGGCGGCGGCGGCGACTTCGGCGGCGGCCAGGCCAGCGCCGAGCGCTCGCGCGTCACGCTCAACATGGTCGACTACGCCGCCCGCGAGGAGTCGTCGGCGGCGACGCTCCGCCGCGTCCGCGAGGCCTTCGGGCGCTTTACCGGCGTCGAGGTCGAGATCGACCAGACCACGACCGGCCCGGCGACCGGCCCGCCGGTCAACCTCGAGGTCAGCGGCCCCGACTTCGACCGGCTGGGCGAGATCGCACGCGAGTTCGAGGCCGCGCTCAAGCAGGCCGCCGAGACCGGGGCCGTCGCCGGACTCGTCGACGTGACGAGCACGCTCAACGCGGGCCGCCCCGAGGAGCGCGTGGTCATCGACCGCGAGCGCGCCGCGGCGTTCGGGCTCTCGACCCAGCTGGTGGCGAGCGTGATCCGGACCGCCATCGCCGGCCAGGTCGTGACCACCTACCGCGAGGGCAAGGACGAGTACGACGTCCGCGTCCGCCTCGAAGAGGACGACCGCGGCAGCCTCGACGCCCTCCGCAGCCTGACGATCCCCCACGAGGGCGAGCAGATCCCGCTCGTCTCCGTCGCCAGCTTCGAGACCGGCGCCGGGCTGGGCTCGATCACCCGGATCGACCTCGACCCCGTCGTGACCATCGAGGGCCAGGCGGCGTCGGGCTTCGCCGGCGGCGAGGTGCTCGCCGGGGTCCAGGCGCTCCTGGGCGAGCGCATCGCGGCGCTCCCGGCCGGCTACGAGGTGAGCTACACGGGCGAGGCCCAGGACCAGGCCGAGAGCTTCGGCTTCCTGACGACGGCGCTGCTCCTGGGGGTGGCCCTGATCTTCCTGGTCCTGATCGCCCAGTTCAACTCGGTCGCGCCGCCGTTCCTGATCATGGTCGCGCTCGGGTTGTCGCTCATCGGCGTGCTCCTGGGCCTCGTGCTGCTCCGGACGCCGTTCGGGCTGATGACCTTCATCGGGCTGATATCCCTCGCGGGAATCGTGGTCAACAACAACATCGTGTTGGTGGACTACGCGATCCAGCTCCGCGACCGCGGCCTGGAGAAGACCGAGGCCATCCTGGAGGCCGGCGCGACGCGCCTGCGCCCCGTCCTGCTGACGGCGCTCACGACCGTGATCGGGCTCATCCCGCTCACGCTCGGGATCAACATCGACTTCGTCGGCCTGGTGACGGAGCTGGACCCGAACCTCGCCTTCGGCTCGGAGAACACCCAGTTCTGGGGGCCGATGGGGTCCACGATCATCTCGGGGCTCACGTTCGCCACGTTCCTGACGCTCGTCATCGTGCCGGTCCTGTACAGCGTGTTCGACTCGCTCGGCGTGCGCGCGGGCGAGGTGTTCGCCAAGCGCAAGAGGACGGCCGGCGGCGCGCGGGGCCGGCCGGGGCTCCCGTCGTTCGCGACCGCCGGCGGCGACGGCGCCCAGGGCGAGCCGCTCCCCTCCGACGCCCGCTGACCCCCGCACGCTACCCCCACGGTGGGGGCTCCGCCCTTCACGGCCCCGCCCCTCCGGGCCTCGGAGCCCCCACCCCCCACCGCCATGTACGCCTCGACCGCCGAGCCCAGCCCCCGCATCTTCACGGCCTACTTCGCCCGCGTCGTCGGGCCGGAGCACGGGGCCGCGTTCGTCCGCGACCTGCAGGCGTGGGCCGAGGGCGGCCCGTTCCGCCTGCTCGTCGTCGCCGACGAGTCGGTGGTCGGGGTGACCGACGCCGTCCGGGGCCGGGTGCGGACCGCGCTCGGCGGGCTGGCGGCGGTCGTGGACCGCGTGGCCGTGGCCGGCGCCGGACGGCCCTGCGCGTCGGCCGGCGCCCTCGACGTCCGCCACTTCGGCGACGACTGGCACGGCGCCCAGCGCTGGCTCCGCGCGCCCCGCCCGCCCGCCGCCGCTCCGCCCCCGGCGCCGACGCCGGGGGCGCGTGCCGCCCTCGGCGCCTCTCCCGACCGCCCCCGCCCCGCCCTCCGCCCCAATGCCTGACGCCGCCGCCCCCCCCGCCTGGCGCGTCCGCGAGCGCACGGCTCGCCGCGCCGACCTCCTCGACGCCGCCCGGGCCGAGTTCGCGGCCCACGGCTACGCCGGGGCCACGGTCGAGGGCATCGCCGCCCGGGCCGAGGTCGGTAAGGGGACCGTCTACCTCCACTTCGCGGGGGGCAAGGCGGGCCTCCTCCAGGCCGTCCTCGACGACCACCTCCGCGCCCTCCAGGCGCTCGTGGTCGAGGCGTTCACGTGCAGCGAGGGGCCCGCGCGGTACCGGTTCTGGGTGCTGGCGCTCTCGGCGGCGAGCTACTTCCGCCGCCAACCCGACCTGCTGCGCATCCACGCGCGCGAGCTGCCCCGGCTGCTCGCCAGCGGCGAGGGCGGGGAGGCCGCCGCCCGCTTGGGCCGCCTGACCAACGAACTGGTGGGCGTCGTGGCCCCGGCCCTGGGCGGGGGCGGGGTCCCGAGCGCGGTCGCGGCCCACCACCTCCTCGCGACGCTGTTCGGCCACCTCACGACGCTCGGGCTCCAGCCCGACACCGAGGCCGGCGCGCTCGCCCTCGACGCCGACCCGCCCGCCGTCGCCGACGCCCTCACGGCGCTCGTCTTCGACGGCATCGCCGTTCGCCCATGACGACGCCCGCGCCTCCGGCCGCCCTCCGCGCGCTCGGCCTCGCGGGGGGCCGGCCCCAGTGAGCGTGCCCAGACTCCGGCTCTCGGTCCTGCTGGCGGCCCTCGTCGGGCTCCTGTTCGTGTACCCGCTCGCGGCCGACGCCAGCGGGGGGCTGGGGCTGTTCCTCTCGCTCGTCGTGCTCGGCGTGGTCCGCGCCGTGCCGGCCAGAACCGGGGCGAGCAGGCCGCCGCGCTCGCGCTCGCCGCCGCCCACCTCGTCCCCGTCTGGGCCTGGACGTCGGGCGCGGCCGACGTCTTCCTCCACGTCGGGCTGGGGGCGGGCGTCGCGTTCTACGGCTACGCCGCGGTCGCCGTGCTCCGCCACCTCGCCCCGTCGCGGGGCGTGACGGCCGAGGAGCTGGCCGGGGCCGCGAGCGTGTACCTCCTGCTGGGCGTGGCGTGGGCGCTCGCGTGACCGCGAGGAGGACCGCCGCCACCCCTCGGACCGCCCCGCCGACGCGGGCCGCCAGCGGGACGGGTCGGCCCTGTACCCACGGTCCCGCTAGCTTCTGAGCTCCTGCCACTCGTCCCGGATGCCACGACCGTTCACTACCTGGAGATCGTAACCCCCGACGTGGACGCCGTGTGTGCCACCTACGAGCGGACGCACGGGGTCACCTTCGGCACCGGCGATCCAGCTCTGGGAGGCGCTCGCACGGCAGGGTTGGCCGGTGGTGGGATGGTCGGGGTCCGTCCTCCCCTCCGGGACACGGAGGAGCCTGTCGTTCGGCCCTACGTGCGGGTTCAGGACATCAAGGCGGCGGTCGACGCCGCAGCCGAATCGGGAGCCGAGGTCGCGGTCCCCCCGATGAAACTGGAGGGGCACGGGACGTGCGCCATCGTGGTCCAAGGCGGTATCGACGTCGGGCTCTGGGAGCTCTGACGGCCGACGAAGGGCGCCTAAAACTCGACGCTGAACCCGACCGTCGGGAGGCGGCCGACGTTGGTCTGGTCTCGCAGGAAGTCGGGCTCGGCCGGGTCCTCGGTGTACTGGACCGAGAACACGTTCTCGCGGTCCAGCACGTTCTGCACGTCGACGTAGACGACGCCGTTGACCCGGCGGCCGAGCGCGAACCGGCGGTCCACGCGGAGGTCGAGGCGGGCGTAGGCCCCGGTCCGCTCGGCGTTCAGCCGGTCGAGGTCGCGGACGCCGCGCCGCGACAGCGCGTACTCCTCTCGGGACGCCGCGAGGTCGAACGGCGTGAACGGCCGGCCCGACAGCACCGCCAGCCGGGTCCCGACCTCCCACCCGCCCAGGCGCACGCCGCCGGTCAGCGACACGTTGTGGCGGACGTCCCACGCGCTCGGCCGGAACACCCCGTCGGCGCCGCTGAACTCGCTCCACCCCAGCGTGTAGCTGCCCAGCCCGTAGAACCGCGACGTCAGCCGCTTCTGCGCCGACACCTCGACGCCGTACGCCCGGCCGCCGCCGACGGAGACCAGCGGCTCGGCGCCGACCGTCCCGAAGTCGCCGCCCTGGTTGGCGAGCGACACGCGCGGGTCGCTCGCCGAGACGGGGTAGCTCCCGTAGCTCTTGTAGTACCCCTCCGCGGAGAGCCGGACGCTCGCCGTCGGCGTGACGGCGACGCCGCCGACGAGCTGCCCCACGTCGATCCAGTCGAGCGACCGGTTGACGTAGGCGCCGTCCTGCTGCACCGCCAGCGACACCAGCTCGGGCGACTGCGTGAACCGGCCGACGGCGGCCGAGACCTCGACGGCGTCGGTGACGTCGAACGAGGCGCTGAGCCGGGGCGAGGCGACGGCCGCCTGGTCCAGGAAGTCCGTCGCGTCCGCCCGGACGCCCGCCGTCACCGCCAGCCGCCCGCCGACGGCGCGGGCGGTGAGCTGGGCGTAGCCGAACCCCTTCCACAGCCCGAGGTCGGTGTCGAACCGCAGGTCCTGGTCGAACGGCGTGCCGGGCGTGGCGCGCTGGAAGAACTCCGACGCGACGGTCTCGCGCGAGGCCCCGCCGCCTACCCCCAGCGTCAGCGTCGGCGACACCCGGAAGTCGGCGTCGGAGCGGAGCCGCCACGCGGCCTCCTCGGCGTCGTTGGACAGGAGCGGGGCGCCGGCCTCGTCGAGGTCGTCGAAGAAGAACTCCTGGTAGCTCCGCGACACCGCCGTCGTGACGACGCCGTTCGGAAACAGGCGGCGCCACGAGACGCCCTGGGTGTAGCTCCGCTGGTCGTTGTCGAGCACGCGGGACGCCGTCTCGATCCCCTCGAAGTCGTCGGGGTCGTCGGGCTGGGCGATGTCGAAGTCGTCGACGGCCCAGAGCCCGAAGTAGACCAGGCGGTCGTCGTCGGTCGGCGTGTACTCGACGCGGCTCTGGAAGTCCCAGTAGGCCGGGCGGATGGGGAGGTCGATGAGCTCGAACAAGAGCTGGAGGTAGCTCCGCCGCGCCGAGAACGTCCAGTTGAAGTCCGGGCCGGACGAGCCGTCGAGCGAGACGCCGGCCTCGCTCGCGCCGACCGTCACGTCGCCGGAGAGCACGCCGGGGCTGCCCGGCCGGTTCTCGACGACCAGCACGCTCGAGGCCGCGTCGCCGTAGCGGACGGGGAACCCGCCGGTGTAGAACGTGGCCTCGCGGATAAAGTCGACGTTGAGCAGGCCGAGCGCGCCGCCGGCGGCGCCCTGCGTGGCGAAGTGGTTGATCTGGGGGATCTCGATGCCGTCCACGAAGTAGGCGTTCTCGCTCGGACCCCCGCCCCGCACCAGCAGGTCGTTCCGGTTGTCGACGGCGCCGGTCACGCCGGGCAGCGCCAGCAGGGAGCGCGAGATGTCGTTCTGGCCGCCGGGCGTGCGGCGGATCTCCTCCGGACCCAGCGTCGCGACCGAGACCGGCGCGTCGGGCGCGTCCTCGAAGAGCCCGCCCGTCACCACGACCTCGTCGCCGACGACGGCCGACGGCCGCAGCTCGAAGAGCAGGAACGTAGGTCGGCTCCCTTGCACGACGACGTCGGCCAGGAGGCGGGCGTCGTAGCCGACGAAGCTCGCGCGGACGCGGTACGTCCCCGCGTCCAGCCCCGAGACCGTGAACGCGCCGTCGGCGTCGGTGGCGGCGCCGGTCACGAGGGCGTCGCCGGGGCCGAGCACGGCGACGGTGGCACTGGGCAGGGTCTCCTGCGTCACAGCGTCGACGACGCGGCCGGTGACCGACTGGGCCGAGAGCGGGGCGCTGGCGACGACGAGGGCGAGGAGGGCGCTCGCGCGCGCCAGGGAGGAGACGGACATCGGAGGGGGGGACGTGTGCGGGCAGGCTACGCGGCCGGACCGTCGCGGACCGTCACCCGCCCCACCGGACGCCGGTGGTGGAGCCCACCACGGCGCCTGGGTGGGCAGCGCTACGACCCGTCGGCGCGGCCGCCCGTTGACTCGGGTAGTGCCCCCGCGCCCCATGTCCGCCCTCATCACGCTCGCGCTCACCGTCCCCTTCCGCCGGCCCCGCCGTTCGGCCGTCCGCCGTCTGCGCACCGGGCGCCCGCTCTGATCCATGCGCCCGCTCCCCGACGCGGCCCCCGCCCGCCCATGACCCCGACCCCCCGCCCCGCCCTGGCCGCCGCGTTAGCAGCCGTCGTGCTCGCCGGCTGCGGCTCGTTCGGCCGGACCGTCGATGGCGTTTGGGACGTCGCCATGATGGGCGAGACCGAGGCGCTCCGCGACCCGCTCCGCCCCGTCCGGGGCACGACGCGCGTGCTCGTGATCGCCATCGACGGCCTGGGCGACGGCGCCCTGCGCCAGGCCGTCGCCGGCGGCGACGCGCCCCACCTCGCGGCGCTCCTGGGCGCGCCGACCGGCGACCCCGACGTGTTCGCCCACGCCTACGCCGCGCCCGGCGTCACGGCCGTGCTCCCGTCCGAGACCGCCGCCGGGTGGGCCGCCGTCTTCACCGGCCGCCGGCCGTCCGACACCGGCGTCGTCGGCAACGAGTGGTTCGACCGCGACTCGCTCGCGCTCTACGCCCCCGTGCCGGGCTCGGTGTCGTCCATCGAGCAGACGGTCCGCGTGTTCAGCCGCGACTTCCTGGGCGACGTGATCCAGACGCCGACGCTGTTCGAGCGGGCCGGGCTCCGCTCCCACGTCTCGCTCGGCTTCGTCCACCGCGGCGCCGACGTGTTCGCGCCGCCCGACGCGAACGACGCCGGCGAGCTGCTCGACGGCCTGTTCGACTCGGTCTTGGAAGGGCCGCGCGCGCTGCTGGCGGAGCTGGACGAGGACACCGAGGAGGGCGTCCGCGCCGCCGCCCGACGCTACGGGCTCCCCGACCTCCAGGTCGCCTACTTCCCCGGCGCCGACCTGACGGCGCACCGCTACGGCGCCGACGCCGCCCGCGACTACCTCCGCGACGAGGTGGACGGCCGCGTCGGTCAGATCATGGACCTCTACCGGCAAGCGGGCCTGCTGGACTCGACCTACGTCGTCGTCGTGGCCGACCACGGCCACACGCCGCGGCTGGCCGACGACGAGCACGCGATGGAGGCCGAGGCCGAGTTCGCCGCCGCCCTCAACGCGCTCGGCATCCGCACGCGCGACGTCTCCATCGGCGCCGACGACGGACCCGCGACCTACCAGGCCGTCCTGGGCTACAACGAGGTCGCCGCCTTCGTAACCCTCGCCGACCGATCGACGTGCCCCGAGCTGGGCGACGCCTGCGACTGGTCACGCCCGCCGCGCCTGGACGGCGACGTGCTCCCCATCGCGCGCCTGTTCCGCCGGGCCTCCGACGACGCGCCCGGCGGCCCGACCATCGACCTCGTCCTGGCCCGGGCCTCGCGCACCGACGCGGCCGTCCCGTTCCAGGTGCTCCGCGACGACCGTTTGGTGCCCATCGCCGACTACCTCGCGGACACGCCGCGGCCCGACCTGGTGCGGCTGGCGGAGCGGCTGGACTAGATGACGAGCGGCCCGCTCGGCCACCGCGCCGGCGACGTCCTGCTCCTCTCGACGGCCAACTCGGGCGTGCCCATCGAGGGCCGGTTCTACTTCGCGGACCCCGGCCCCTCGGGCCACGGCGGCGCCGGCCCGCTCGACAGCCTGATCCCGCTCGTCGTCGCCCACGCCGAACGCACCGGCGCCGACCTCCGCCAGCGGGTGCGCGCGGCCGTCGGCGAGACGCCGACCCAGCTCGACGTGACGGCCCTGGTGCTGGCGCTCCTGGCCGAGGGCGGCCCGCTCCCCGGCGGCGGCTGACGGGCCGTGGTGGGGGCCACCACGCGCGCGGGGTGGCCCCCGGCACAAACCGGCGGGCGTCGGCGCCGTACTCCCCTAGACGCCCGACGTGGGGCGCCGCCCCCCGCTCTCCCCGATCCCCATGACCTCCGCCCTCACCCGCCTCGACGCCCCCGCCGCCGACGGCGTCCCCGTCCTCGCCTACGCCCTCGACGGCGCGCTCACGTCCGCCGACGTCGACGCCATCCAGTCCGACCTCGACGGCCACGACCGCGTCCGCCTGCTGGTCCGCGTCGACGACGTCGAGATGCCCGAGGCCAGCACGTTCACCCGGCGGTTCGTGTCGATGAAGGCGGGCGCGCTGGGCAAGGTCGAGCGCTACGCTGTCGTCGGCGGTCCAGCCTGGATTGCCCGCATGGCCTCCACCGTCGGCGCGCTGGCGCCGTTCCCGGTCCGACATTTCGAGGGCGAGGACGCCGCCCGCGGCTGGCTCTCCGGCCCCGCCACCGCCGACGAGATCGAAGACCGCGCTGACGCTGCCCAGAAAGCCGAGCCCGCCGTCGCGCTCTTGCCCACGCACCGCTCGGACCTGGTCGCCTTGCACGTGGACGGCACCCTAACCGCGGCCGACTACAAGTCCGTCGTGGACCCCGCCGTCCGGTCCGCCCTCGCCGAGCACGACGCCGTGGACCTCCTCGTCCGCATCGGCCACCTCGACGGGCTCAGCATGGGCGCGGCGCGCCAAGACGCGGCGCTGGCGGCGCACCTCGGCCGGTTCCGCAAGATGGCCCTCGTCGGCGCGCCGGGATGGCTCACGGCCGTCGCCGACACGGTCGGCAAGCTGGTCCCCGTCGAGGTCGATACGTTCGAGGACGAGGCGCCGGCGCGCGCCTGGCTCGGCGACGCCTCGGCCTGAGCCCCGTCCGTAGGCCCGGGGCCTCTCGGCCCCCGAGCGCCCGACCGGTCCGTTCGGCGGCCCGACCCTCGCCACAGTCCCCTCCTCAAACCCTGACATGACCGGACTCCCTCGCCAAATCGCCGTCGTCGCCGCGGCCCTGTTCAACGTCGGCATGAACGCGCTCGCCGGCGCGGGCCTCCTGTTCGGGACGACGACCGGGGCCGTCTCCGACGCCGTCCCGACCGGGGTCACGCCGGCCGGGTGGGCGTTCTCCGTCTGGTCGGTCATCTTCGTCGGCGCCGTCGTCTTCGCCGGGTACCAGGCGCGGCCGTCGGCGCGCGAGCCGCGCTACGACCGGCTCGCGGCCCCGTTCGTCGCGGCCAACGTGCTCAACGGGCTGTGGCAGGTCCCGTGGCTGGCGGGCCTGCCCGGGGTCGCGGCCGTCGTCATCGTCGGCATCCTGGCGAGCCTGGCGTGGCTCTACGTCCGCCTCGACCGGCTCGACCTGACGACGGCCGAGCGGTGGGCGCTCGGCGTGCCGACGTCGCTGTTCCTCGCCTGGGTCTCCGTCGCGACGGCCCTCAACGTGTCGGTCGCGCTCGCGGCGGCGGGGTGGACCGGCGGGGCCGCCTGGCCGCCGGTCGTCGTGGGGCTCGTGGCCGCCGTCGGCGCCGGGCTCCTCCGGCGGACGGGCGACGTCGCCTTCGCCTTGGTGCTCACGTGGGCCTTCGCTGCGGTCTACGCCGAGAACGGGGCGGGCGCCCCCGCGCTCACGTCCGTGCTCGCGCTGGGCGTGGCCGCGTTCGCCGTCGCGACGGCCCTCGCGCTCCGGGGCGGCGCCTCGCCGCTCCCCGTCGCCCGCTGACCGCCCCGTGCGCCTCCGTACCCGACCGCTCCAGGCCGCCACCGCGCTCGTGTCCGGGTGGGTCGCGGCGACGCTCCTGCTGTCGCTGGTCTCCGCGCCCGCCGACCAGCCCGCCAACCTCGGCCTCAGCCTGGTCCTGGGCGTGGCGATGGGGGCGAACAGCGTCTGGTTCGAGCTGAGCTTCCTGCCGCGCTACGGCCGCCGCCTGACGGCGCTGGCGGTGATCGCGGCGCGGACGGCGTTCTACACCGTCGCGGGCGCGGTCTCGCTGGTCGCGCTGGTCGCGTGGGCGACCCACGACCGACTCGGGATCGGCCCCCTCGCGGCCCTGGGCGTCCCGGAGGTGCAGGCGTTCTTCGTCGGCCCGCGCTTCATCGGCGGGCTGGCGGGGCTCACGCTGACCTCGTTCGCGATCAACTTCGTGCGCCAGGTCCGGCTCGTGCTCGGGCCGGGCACGCTGTGGGCGCTGCTCGTGGGGCGCTACCGCCTGCCGGTCGCGGAGGAGCGCGCGTTCATGTTCCTGGACCTCACCGGCTCGACGGGCGCGGCCCAGCGGCTCGGCCCGGCCCGGTTCAACGACTTCAAGAACGACTTCTTCCGCGACGTCGCCCGGCCGATCCTGGCGACGGGCGGCCAGATCTACCAGTACGTCGGCGACGAGGTCGTGGTCACGTGGCGGGTCCGGGACGGCCGCCTGCCCCGGAGCCCCGTCGAGACGTTCCTGCTCCTGGACCGGGCCATCGACCGCAACGCCGACCGCTACCGCCAGCGCTACGGCGAGGTCCCGGTCTACAAGGCGGGCGTCCACTGCGGGGCCGTCGCGACGGCCGAGGTGGGCGAGCTGAAGAAGGACATCGTCCACTCGGGCGACGCCGTCAACGTGACGGCCCGGATCGAGGGCCGGTGCCACGCGTTGGGCGCGCGGCTGCTGGTGTCGGAGGCCGCGCTCGGGCTCGCCCCGCTCCCCGACGACGCGGAGGCCGAGCCGGTCGGCGAGATCGACCTCCGGGGCCGCGACGGAGCCGTCCGCCTGCTCCGCGTCACGGCGGGCTCCGCTGACGCGCCGCGGACCCCGGCCGATCCCTCCGACGAGGCCCCGACGGTGGCCGCGTAACAGGGCCACGTCGGTAACGCGGCGGTCAGTCGCGAGGACGGTCTGGCGGAGACGGTAGAGGGGCGGGACGCGGCCGGCCGCGATGCCGGGCCGATGGGCGAGCCCGTCAACGCGGCGGGCCGGAGCCCACCGGGGGAAAGTCCTGGACTGAGGCTCCGCACGTCCAGCCAACCGGAAATCCCGTGGCCCCCTCTGCATCTCACGTCGCCCGAAGCGCGACCAACACCCCGGTCGAGCAGCTCGACCTCTTCGCTCTCCTCGCGCCCCGCATTGCCAGCCTGGGCGCCGCACCACCCCGCCCGAGGACGACGGTGACACCGCGCCGAGAATCCGTGGCTGCGTGGCCCTTCGCGGACGCCCTTCCGCTGGCGGTCGAGGCCGCCGAGAAGATCGCCCAGACCGGCGCGCTCACGGCCTCCGTGTTCGACGCCTACCGCCCGAGCGTCCGGGTGCCCGGCGCGCGTCCCCACCCGACGCGCCTCGTCGAGTCAGCCGCGATGGCCGCGGCCACGGCGCCTGAGTGCGACTACCAGCCGGTGCTGCCCGATCACCTCGTGACCCAGGGCATCCTCTCGGACGCCCAGTTGGAGACCGTCTGCCGGGCGGGCTCCGTGCACGAGGAGCATCTGCCGGGGACCGGCGAAGAGGTGGGACCGCGTCAGGGGTTCTTCCTGGGGGACGGGACAGGCGTCGGCAAGGGGCGCCAGTCGGCCGCGATCATCCTCGACAACGTGCTCCAGGGGCGGCGCCGCGCCCTCTGGGTGTCCGAGAACCGCAACTTGATGCGCGACGCCGTCCGCGACTGGACCGCTTTGGGCGGTCCGGCGGACTTCGTCTTCGACCTGGGCGCGTGCAAGGGGCCGATCCCGCGCGCCGACGGCGTCTGCTTCGCGAGCTACGACACGCTCAAGGGCAAGCCTCGTGAGAAAGACGGCGTGGAGTCCGGCATCGACCGACTGGAGCAGGTCGTCGCCTGGCTCGCCGGTGGGGGAGAGGAGGCAGACTTCCAAGGCGTCGTGGTCTTCGACGAGAGCCACAACATGGCCTCGGCCCTCGACCGCCAGGGCAGCCGGGGCATCCAGAAGGCCTCCCAGCGAGCGCTCGTCGGAGTGGACCTCCAGGCGAGGCTCCCCAACGCCCGCATCGTCTACGCGAGCGCGACCGGCGCCACCGAGGTCGCCAACCTCGCCTACGCGGCGCGGCTCGGCCTCTGGGGCCGGGGGACCCCATTCCCGAGCGTCGAGGCGTTCGTCGAGAAAGTCAGTGCCGGAGGCATCGCGGCCATGGAGTTGGTGGCGAAAGACCTCAAGTCGATGGGCCTCTACCTCGCGCGGTCCGTCTCCTACGACGGCGTCGACTACCGGACCCTCGTTCACGACCTCGAATCCCATCAGGCTCAGACCTACGACCGCTGCGCTCAGGCGTGGCAGGTCGTGCTCCGCAACATCCAGTCCGCGCTCGAAGTCACGAAGGCCGACAAGTGCGGCCGGGCGCGTGCTGCAGCCTACAGCCAGTTCTGGGGCGCCCACCAGCGGTTCTTCCTTCATGTGTTGGTGTCGATGTCGGCGCCGAGCCTGATCCGGGACATGGAGGCGCGGCTGGCAGCAGAGGAGTCCTGCGTGGTGCAACTGGTGTCCACGATGGAGGCGGCCACCGAAAGAGCCTACGCGAAGGCGGTCAAGCGTGGCGATGACCTCCGGGACCTCGACGTGACTCCGCGCGACCAGCTCTTGCAGTTCGTCGAGGCCAGCTTCCCGACGACCCTCTACGAGGAGTACGAGGACGATGATGGGCGCGTGCGCTCGCGTCCCGTCAAGAACGCGGCCGGGGACTTCGTCCAATCGCCAGAGGCCGTGGCGGCGCGCAACCGGCTGATGCTGGAGGTGGGGGCCGTGTCCGTCCCGCACGGTGTGCTCGATCAGGTCGTGGCTCACTTTGGACCCGACGCCGTGGCCGAGGTAACCGGCCGAGGACGGCGGTTCGTCACCAAGACGGTGGACGGGGTGGAGCAGACCGTCGAGGAGCGCCGCACGAGACGCACGTGCAACGCCGAAGCCGACGAGTTCATGGCAGGCAAGCGCCGGGTGCTCGTGTTCAGCCAGGCCGGAGGCACCGGCCGGAGCTACCACTCCGATCTCGCGGCCGACAACCAAGAGCGGCGCGTCCTCTACTGCGTCGAGCCGGGCTGGAGCAGCGCGCGGTGCGTGCAGGGCATGGGACGGGTCCACCGGGCCAACCAGGCGTGCCCGCCGGAGTTGGTGCTCGTGACCACGAACCTCAAAGCCCAGCGCCGCTTTCTGTCCACCATCGCGCGGCGGCTGGACCAACTCGGCGCGCTCACGAAGGGCCAGCGGCAGACCGCGAGCCAGGGGCTCTTGTCGTCCGAGTTCAACCTGGAGACCCCGCTCTCGCGTGCCAGCCTGCACAACTGGTTCGTGGACCTGTACCGGGGCGAGGGTCGGGCGGCACGCGCAGGCGTCACGCCCACGCTCGTGGAGGAGCAGATGGGGATCAAGGTCCTGGACGCCGACGGGCAACTCAACGTCGGGTCCGTGCCGGAGGTGCCGAAGTTCTTGAACCGGCTGCTCTCGCTCCAGACGGGCGCGATGGACGCCGTGTTCGACTCGTGGTACGGCTACCTGGAGGAGGCGACCGAAGCGGCCCGAGAGGCCGGGACGCTCGACGTGGGCGTCGAGACGATCCGGGCCGAGCGCACGGTCAAGACCGACGAGCGGCTCGTCTACACGCACGAGCGGTCCGGGGCCACGACGCAGGTCGTGACGCTGGAGCTGACCCGCCGGACGGAGATCGTGGACTGGGACGCGATCTGGCGGTGGGCGAAGGAGGCACAGGGCCTGGGCACCTGGGTCGGGTTCGTGCAGAACCGCCGGAGCGAGCAGCCCTACGCACTCTTCCGCGCTGGGAGCCGGACGACGGAGACGGGCCGAGTCGTTCAGAGACTGCGCCGGGTCGGCGTGCGGTCCAACCGGCTCATGGACGAGACCGAGATCCATCGCTCCGGTGGTCGGAGCGGGGCAGGGGAGGAGGGAGGGCACCGTCCCATCCAGACGGTCGAGGCGAGGGCGCTCTGGGATGCGGGCGTGCAGCAGGCGCCGGAGTTCTTCGTCGAGCCGGTCCACTTGGTGACCGGGACGATCCTGCCCATCTGGGACCGGATCGCGGGGCACCCCCGGATCTACCGCGCGCAGACCGACGGCGGCGAGCGCATGATCGGGCGGGCCGTGATGCCGGAGCACTTGGGCAGCACGCTTAAAGCCTTGGGCGCCGCAGGCGACCGCGTGGACATCACGCCGGACACGCTGGCGGAGCGCCTGATGGCCGGGGCCGAGGCCGACCTCGCGGGCGGCTGGCAACTCCGACGGCGTCGGGTGGCGAACGAGCCCCGAATCGAGCTCGTGGGGCCGGACTTCGCGGCCATGCGCGAGCTGGAGGCCGACGGGGTCTTCGCCGAGGTCCACGCCTTCCGCACCCGGTTCTTCGTCCCGACGGGCGAGCGGGCGGCGGGAGTGCTGCGGGCGGTGACGGAGCACCGGCCCGTGGTCGAGATCCGAGGAAGGGACAGCTACCGCCGAGCCGCCTGAACGGCGGGGTGAGCCTGCGCCCAAGGCCGCTCCCCTTCGGTGAGGAGCGGCCCCGGCACTCGGCTGGAAGTCGCTCGGAAATCCATCGCTCCAAGATTCATGTCGAGATCCATGCCCGGCCCCAGCGACTTCTGCCACGGGTGCAACCGACTCAGCTGCCGGTGCCAACCGGAGCCTGACTTCGACGCAACCTACCAGGCGTCGTACCAGGCGGGCTACGGCGCTTGCCTCGCCGACGGCTACTGCGAGCGCCCGCTGACCGAGTGGGTCTACCGGACGGGCTCGCGTGTCACGTGGGACGGCGAGGCGAAGCGCCTGCGCCACCACATGGCGCCGCTCCGGTTCGCCGAGCTCACTTGGCGGAGCCACCACGCGAGCGTCCACGCCTACGGTCGGTGGTTCGAGCGGCAATACGGCTACGAGCTGGAGAGCTACCTCGCGGGCTACGACGACGCGGGATCAGGCTTGCCGTCTGCGGTCGAAGAGTCCGAGCACCACGCCCGGTGCGAGGTGGCCCTCGACGCCTACGGCCCGATCCCAGAGCCCGAACCCGAGGCGATCCAGTCGCCGCCCGAGGCGGTCGAGGCCGACGACTGGATGCCGTTCTAGGCGTCGCCCTAGCCCGCTACTGCGGGTGTGGCTTCAGGGCCGACCCGATGCCATCACACGCGAGACCTGACAGCCAAGTCTCGTCGCGAGCAGACGGGAGCGCCCCTTTGGGGACGGCTCCGTCCGCTCATCCATCGCGACCGCGCTCCCCTGAGCGCGGCGCACCACCGAGACCCCCGCCCCGATCACCATGACGACTCATGCACTCGCCCATCGTCCGAGCCGCACCAGCGGTATCCAAACCCAGGCCGGGACGCACATCCCCGCGGCCGACGTCCACGCGCGACAGATCGCGCGCGAGGCCGAGCGCTGGCTCGCGTTCGCGACCGAGCGGACCCGGATGAAGCCCGGCACCCTCACGGCCAAGGCCCTCGGCGCCTGCGCGTTCAGCGTTCAGAAGCAGGCCTCGAGCCTGGCCGTGCCCTCGAAGCTCACCGGCACCTCGCGGCACCAGCCCAGGCTCCGCGCGCTGGCAAACGACCCCGAGGCCCGGTGGGCCGCGCTCGACCTCGACGCAGTCGAGGACGGCCTGCGGGCCAGCCACGGCGGGGCACCGCTCGGGCTCGTCCAGACCAAGCACCTCGGGTGGGTCCGGCCGCTCATCCCGTTCGGGCTCACGGTGTACCTGTCCCGCGTCACGGGCACGGGCAATCCCGCCGCCGCTGGCGGCGGGAGCTACCGGCTCGGGTGCAACGTCGCCTTCGGCCACGTCGGCGAGGCACTCCGCCGACTGGCGGATGGCGCCAGCGGCGGAGATGGTGCCTCGACGGCGCCGTCGGTAGACGGCCGGAGCCCGCTCCGGCTCGTCGTGCCAAGCGAGGCTCGGCCCATCGGCGTGCCCGTACGGCCCGAGTACGAGGCGCTCACCGGAGACGCGGAGGACGTGGTCTTGTGGCGAACGCTGGAGGGCAAGGCCCACGCCTCGGTGCCCCACGCCGCGAGACATTCACCGACGGGCATCGAATGGGGCTACGGCGGGTCCGGCCCGGCGGACCTCGCGCTGAGCGTGCTGCTCGCACTCACCGACGAGCAGACAGCGAACACGCTCTACCACCGCTTTAAGCACGAGGTCGTGGCCGCGGTCCCCGACGAGGGCGGCGTGCTCCGAGCGGCTGACGTCCGGCGGTGGGTCCAGCGGGCTCGCTGAGACCGCGACCGGCGCTCGGTGCCGGTGGACGCTCCCCAGAAGGCGAGGAGCGGCCCCGGCACTCGGTCGGACGCCGCAATGAACCCCAACTCCACGATTCCCATGCCCACTCTCCAAGCAAACCCAGCAGCGGACGCGAGCTCTCACGTCTCGCGTCCCACCCCCGAGCAGAGAGCCGAGGCGAAGCATCGTCTCCGGGCCGAGGTCGCCCTCGCCTTCCAGACGCCGGTGCTCCCGGACGACCCGTTTCCGGAGCGCGTCACGGGCCGAAACGCGCAGACGGCCGAGCGCCTCGCGGCGTGGACGGACGAGACGCGCGAAGCGGCGGAGTCGCTCGTGGAACGGCTCCGCGAGAAGCCCGACGACGCGCGCATCCCAGATCGCACGAGCACGCGCCTCCGGCGTCTCGCGCGAGAGTGGCGCGTCCTCAAAGCCTTCCGCCAGTTGCACGAAGCGCACCGATGCCCCGGCATCTTCCACCGTCTCCGCGCCAAGGCCGACTTCCTCGCGCTCTGTGACCGTGAGGCCGATTCGTCAGCGGCGGGCTACGGCGAGCGCCAGCGGCGCGTGCTCTCGAAACGCGGGATCTCCCACCGGCACATCTGGGCCGAAGCCCGGCGTCTCGCGGCCGAGATCGGGCTCCTGGACGACGACCCGAGCGTGGAGGAGTCATGTGCCGAGGTCGTGCCCGCTCTCGACGAACCGGAGGCCGACGCCAGCCAGCACGACGGAGACGGCGCCGTGACGCCAGAGGAGGCCGTCGTCCTGGTCTCCACGCCGGACGATGAGGTGCCCGAGGCAGAGGAGGCGACGTGTGATCTCCCGGACGTCCGTCTCGACTCCGTGTGGACCCTGCTGCCTGGGCTCACCAAGGCGAAGCTGGGCGCGGTCGTCGACCGCTTCGGGATCGGGCTGTGGGCGCAGTTCGGGGACCGGTTCTACTCGTCGATGCGAAAGGCCGAGATGCTGGACCACACCCGGCGCGTCGTGCGCCACCACGCCTGCCTCGACGCCGCCCAGCGGTTGACCGAACCCCAGGTGGAAGACCTCTACGACTGGATGCGGGGCGCCATCGCCGAGCGATACCAGAGAGATGCGGACCTCCACATCGCGGCGCGGCTCTTCGGCGACTTCCAGGCGAGCACGGCGCTGAGCGCGGCCGGGTCCGGGCTCTCGCCCGACGCCTGGAACCGGTACCGCGACGCCGAGCTCCGGCGGATCGCGTCGTTCTGCTACCACCACTTCTACGAAGACCGCTGCGCTCAGAGCCAGGGTGACGCCTGAGTCTGAGTTCGCGCCGTCAGCGGGTATTCCCGCTGGCGGTGTGATTCGGACGCAACGAAAGGATGCCGAGGATGGACGGAGCGGGGGCTCCGACGTGTGCCCCTCCCGACGCCGACCGGGCGGCGTCGGGAGGAAGGGGGCGGGGTGTTGGCAGCGGTTTCTAGCAATCTAGGCGACGGCCGGACAGCGTCAAGGTCGTTCGCCCCGTGCTCGCGCTGCGACGAGGAAATCTGAGGACCGATTTCCACGACGGTCGCTCCGCGCGGGGGCGCTCCACCTCGGGCCGAGGACGGATTACCGACCACGGCCCTGTTGACCCTGTAGTCCGGCCTTACGCCTGCTGGCTTTTTAGCCGCTGGCTGCGGGGACCACTCGGGTCCCCTGGGTGCAGTGGCTCTCACGAGCCCCTTTGAGGCCCTGTTATGATCCGCACTTACAACCGTCCGCACTACGCTCAGGCCCGGACCTGGTACCGTTTCGCGTGCTGGCTCCGGCGCACGTCGTGCCCCCAGTTCCATCCGCACCTCATGAAGGAGGACGCCTTGAGGACCAGCTTCGGGCTCCGCGCGAAGAGCCTCATCCTCCCGTCGCTCTTGCAAGACTGCGAAGCCGCCGGGCTCGCCCGGCTCGCCGCTCGGGCCGAGGCCGGGGACAAGTACCCGGAGCTCGTGGCCCGGATCGCCCAGGTCGATCCCGACGACTCGACGGCCGACGAGGTTCATCTCTTCCTCGAAGTCGCCGACCGGACCGGGACGCACACGGAGAAGCACCTCTTGGGCAAGCTCCCGCCGGAGGACGCCCTGTGGGTCGCCCCCCTGATCCGGCTGGAGTCCGACGCCTACGGCACCGGCACCGTTCTCCGGTACCACGTGACCGGAGGCCAGGACACGCAAGTCCACGTCGCAATCAGCCGGGCGCACCAAGCGGCGGCGGCCTGGCTCGACTGGGCCGACGACCGCAAGGCCTGGGCCGAGGCGCACGCGGTGGCCGAGGAGAGCCCGTACGCCTACCGGGCGAGCTACCGAGACACGGTGGCGCCGGGTGCGAGCTACGGCGAGTTCCTCTACGGCACCGACGCCTACGGCGAGACCGACTGGGACGACGAGTAGCCCAAGCTGAGACGATCAGCCCGGTGGCCCACGGGGTCACCGGGCTTCTTTTTTGCCGCAACGACCGGGAGTGTGAGGCAGGGGGAAGCCAGAGACACGAGGAGGGGGAGCGCCCCCGCCGACCGCAGAGCGCGTCGGCCGACGGGGGCGCTCCCACCACGGCTGACGTGTGTCTGTGCGGAGCGATGTCTGATCTCTCGTGGCAATCCAGAACACCAAGAACCCACGTCTCACGTCGCTCAACCTCCGCGTGCTCCGCGACATCGAGGCCAAGATGCCCGAGGGCGGCGACCGCGTGGACGGCGAGCCCGCCGTCCCCCAGCCCGCGCTCGACCGCCGCGAGCGGTACCACGCCCGGCGGCTCGCCGTGCGCGGCAGACTCCGCCGCGTCGAGACCGACGCGCCGTGGTTCGCTCGGCGGACCGTGCTCTATGGCTCCGTGGCCGAGGCGGCAGACGACCCTCAATCCGTCGTTCGGGAGCCCGTCCACGTCCCCCGACAGCCCGAAGTCCATGTGGCCTATCGGGCCGCCCTGTTCTCCGGCGTCCCGCTCTACACCACCCGCCTCGTCCGTGAGCGGACGTTCACCTTCCCCACGCGGGACCAGGTCCGCTCGCCCGCCGACGCGGCCGTCGTGCTCGCCGAGTACTTCTCGGACCGCGATAGGGAGGAGTTCGTCGTCGCGTTTCTCGATACCGCCAACACCCTGACCGGGCTCCACGTGGCCTCGGTCGGGGGACTGGCGGCCTCCATCGTCGAGCCGAGGCAGGTGTTCAAGGCGGCGGTGCTCGCGAACGCGGCAGCCGTGCTGCTCGCGCACAACCACCCGTCGGGCAACCCGGAGCCGAGCCGCGAGGACGTTGCCGTCACGCGCCAACTCGTCGAGGCGGGGAAGGTCATGGGCATCCCGGTCCACGACCACCTCATCCTGACCGACCACGGGCACACGAGCCTCGCGGAACGCGGGCTGATGTAGCAGGGCGCGGGCCGCAGCAGAGCGAAGACGGTGTCTCCCGGCGTGGGGGCGCCAAGCGTGGCGAACGCCCCCATGCCGGGGGATCCTTCCGTTTCGACCACCGCTGCCATGAGCACGACCGCTGCCAAGACCGAACGTCGCCAGACCCGCCCCATTCACCTCTCGCTCGGGCACGTGGTCGCCACGCCGGGCGCCCTCGAAGTCGTCCGCGACCACGGGCTCGATGTCGTCGGGCTCCTCCACCGCCACCGAGACGGGGACTGGGGCGCCGTCTCTGACCACGACGCCCAGGCCAACGACCACGCCGCCGCCCACGGCGCCCGCGTGCTCTCGGCCTACGAGACCGCCGGGGGTCGTCTCTGGATCATCACCGAGGCCGACCGCTCGGCGACGACGGTGCTCCTGCCCTCCGAGTACTGAGCCCAGCCGGAAGCCCGCTCGCCCAGGCTCAGTTCAGACTGAACAGGGCGACGACGAGCGGACCCCGCGCCGATCCGTCGGGCCGGACATCGGCGGGCATGAACGCGCACGTCGGCCGGATGCCCGTCCGCCGCCACTGCGCGGGTCGCCAGCCCTTCGGGAGCGGGAGGACGTAGGCGCCGCCGAGGTCCCACGGTCGGTCCTCCTGCGCCGTCATCTCGGCCTGGACGACGGCGACAACGAACGGGGCCATCTCCATCAGGAGGTGGCCGTCGGCGCTGCGACCTCGGGGGACGCCGATTCGAGCGTCGGTGTGGTAGGCGGGCGAGGGTGTCGCCCGAACGTCGCCTGGCGGCGCGACGAGTCTCTGTCACACCTTCCACTCCCGGACCGCCTCCCCGACCTCAGGGACTGCCGTTCCGTCCTCCGCGTCAGTCGTCGACGGACACGCCCGCGACGGGGAAGCCGTCCGCCACGCCGTCCCCGCTGGCCGTCAGTGCGCGGAGCCGGTCGAGCGCGCTCGCGACCCGCTCGCCCGCCGCCTCGATCTCGTCGAGCAGGTCGTCCGGTGTCCGCGTGTCCCCGCCCTCGGGCGCGTTCGGGTTCACGGCCTTCAAATCGTAGACGGCCTCCTCGACCCTCTGCGCCCGGTCTAGCAGCCGCTTGGCCTCCTCGCGCTTGGCCGCCAGCCGCTCCTCGACCTCAGCGATGCTCGCCTTAAGGCTGGCGTCGGTCTTGGCCGCCTTCCGCATCGCGGTAAGCTGGTCGTCGAGCCGCGACGCCTCGGCGCTCGGCGCCTGCGCCTTCTGCCGGAGCCCCTTGGCCTTCTCGGCCGCCGCCTTCTTCCGGGCGCCCAGGTCCACGGTCCAGCTCAGGGCCGAGTCGCCCGCCTCGGTCCCGGCGTGGGGGAGCAAAGCGAAGAAGTCGTCGAAGTGGGCCAGCGTGAGCGGCCTCGTCTTCGTGACCTTGACGTCGGACAGGTCGTAGTACCAGACCCGGTCGGTCGGCCGCCCCTTGTCGAAGAACAGGAGGCTCGTCTTCACCCCGGCCCCGGCCGCCGAGAACACGCCGCCGGGCAGGCTCACGACGCAGAACAGGTCGCACTCGCCGACGAGCTTCTTCTTGGTCTGGACGAACGCCTTCTCGGTCGTCCGGAACAGGGCGCCCTCGTCGATCACGACGCCCGCGCGGCCCCCGTCCTTCAGGCTATCGACGACGTGCTGGAGGAAGAGGATCTGGGTGGCCCCAGTCTTGAATGCAAACCGGCCCTGGGCCGCTGCCCCCTCCTTCCCGCCGAACGGCGGGTTCGTGAGCACGACGTCGAACGGGCCGGGCTCCTCGGCGCTCTCGTAGAGGAAGAGGTCGGCGTAGGTCGCGTCGCCGGTCAGCGTGTTCCCGTGCCACACGCGGGGGACGTCGACGCCGTGGAGGACCAGGTTCGCGAGCGCGAGCGGGTAGGCGAGGTCGTCCTTCTCGCGGCCGTAGATGGCCTCGGTCTTGAGTCGGTCGAGCACCTCACCCGAGGCGCCCTCGGTCTCCCACTTGGCCTTGAGGTGCGTGAACGCCTCGGCCAAGAACCCGCCCGTCCCGCAGCACGGGTCGTAGACGGTCGCGTCGAGGGCGGGGTCGACGACGCGGATCATGGCGCGGACCGTGTCGCGCGGGGTGTAGAACTGGCCGCCGTCGCGGTTGGCCTGGCCCATCGTGAGCAGGAGGCCCTCGTAGGCCTGGCTGATCGGGAACACGTGGGTCTGGTCGATCCCGCCCGCCGTGATCCCGTCGACGAGGTCGAGCGCGTCCTTGAGGTTGGCCTCGGTGTCCACGCGCGTCTCCTCGGTCGAGCTCACGACCTCGGCGATCACCTTCTGGCGCGGTGTGGCCGAGGCGGACCCGGCGAACGACTGGAGGTGCGGCAGGAGCTCCCCGTTCACGAACGCCATGAACGCACCGGCCTTCGCGTCCAGCTCTGCTCGCTTCGCGCCTCGAACCAACTCGCCGTCCGCTCCCTCCTCGGGCGGAGCGGCCCAGTCCCGCCAGCGGTACGGGGCCGCCAGCGAGGGCTCGAACGGGACGCCGAGCACGGCGCTCTCGGCTGCCTCGATCTGCTCGCGCTCGTCGAGGATGCGGAGGAACAGCATCCACGTCATCTCCGGGACGTAGCGGAGCACGCTCTGGCAGTTGCTCCGGCGGAGCACCTTCGCCACGGCCTCGACGGCACCGTTGACGGCGCTTTGGGTGGCGAGGGTCGGGGACGAGGAGGGCATGAGCGACGAGGTCAGTACGGGTTCGGAGACGGCTCCGAAAGGTACCGACCGCCTCCCCGTCAGGCCGCGACCGGCGCCGCCGCGCCCTCGAACGCTGCCTGCAACAGTGCCCCCGGCAGCGACCCCGCTGCGTCCTCCTGCGCCCGGAGCCCGCCGACGAGCGAGCGCACGTCGGCCTGGCGCTGGCGGAGCTCGCTTGCCACCCGGCGCTGCACGTCGAGAGGGGGGAGGGTCATCTCGACGGCCCGGACCTGTGTCCGCCGGACCTTCTTCATCGTCCCGCTCGCCCCGCCCGCCCGCTCGGCCCAGTAGCCCGAGAGGTAGAGGTGGGAGAGGTAGTAGCCGACGTACGCGGGCTCAGCGCGGGGGCCGACCCGGACCCGGATCAGCAGGTCCGACGCGACCACACCCGGCGGACCGCCCTCGTACACCGAGGCCCGCCCCACGAGGTCCGGCGTGTTGCTCCGGGCGATCAAGACCTCGCCGGGCTCGAGCGTCGCCTGGACCGCGTCCGCCGCGTCCATCTGGGCCGCCTTCAACCCGTTGGCGCTGAACCCTGACTCGGTCAGGCAGGCCGACGTCGCGGCCACCACCTCGGTGTCGCCGCTCTTGCTCAGCGACCGTGCGGGGATCAGATCAGCGATCTCGCTCAGGCGGACCGTCGGCCGCCTCGACGCCTCGACGCCTCGACGCCTCGACGCCTCGACGCCTCGACGCCTCTAAAGGCCTGCGTAAGATACGCTTCCGGCAGGGACTGAGCCGCCGCGAGTTGAGCTTCCAGGTTCGTGCGCGCCTCCGTCGCCAGTTCGAGTTGAGACCGGAGCGTAGCGGCTACCTCGCGCTGTGTGTCGAGAGACGGGAGCGGGATCTGGAACCGGCTCAACTTCGACTTCGAGACCTCCTTGAACGTGGCGCCCGTTCCGAGGTCCTGGATCGCCGGTACGGAGAAGCGGAGCGCGTAGTAGAGGTAGTCGGTGTCCACGTTGGGTCCCGGCACGAAGCTCTTGCAGCCCTGGTTGGTGCAGAGGGGGACGCGGGCGACCCCGAGATGGCCGATGGGTGCGCGGCTCGACATGACAACGGCGCCCGGCTCCATGAGCGTCGTGCTGCAACTGGCGAACCCGGCCTCCGTGATGACCCGCTCGGACTCGACAATGTCGCGCCCGTCGAGCTTCCCGAGGTCCGTCGGCGTGATCCACACGATGTCGCCGTCCCAGAACTCGGGCACCTTTGTCTTGGGCGTCGCGCCGCTCACGACGGTACACACGTCGCCGAGAGCGACGCGCGGCCACTCGACCGGCGGCTCGGCGGTTTCGACAGAGAGGAGGGGATTCATGGAGCGAAGATCCGGGATTTCATTTCGGTGAGGAGCGCGGCCGGGGTGTCCGCCAGTTGGAGCGCAGGGAGCCCGCCTGCCTGGACCACCGCCGGGGACTGGAACACCGACGCCGTCTCCAGCGCCTCGATTCCGCCGTCGGTGAACTGGCCCGTCAGCGCCCGAAGCGTCGCCGCCGTCTTGGCCGGGAGCGCGTCGAGCCACTCGCCGTGCTTGAACTCGAAGGCCCCCGAGCGGTAGCGCCGCGTCCTGGGCGCGAGCCCGTAGCCCAGCTCGGCCAGCACGTCGAACAGGTCGCACGCCTCGAGCTCATCCATCCGCTGCACCAGCCGGGCGCTCTGGCCCTCCTGCGGCAGCCCGCGCAGCAGCTCCGCTCGGGCGCGCGGGTCCACCCACGCCGTGCGGAGCGCCTCGGCCGTCGGCGCCTCCTCCACGAGCGCCTTCGCCACCAGCGCCTTGTAGTCCTCCAGCGAGACCGGGCGCTCCTCGCCGTCCACCTCCGCCAGCACGAACCGGCCCTCGTCGCGGATCTCGACATCGAACCCCTCGACGGAGACCAGCGGCGCGGCCTCGTCTGGCTCGTCGCCGCCTCCGCCGTCGTCGGTCCCCATCCCGCCGTCCCCGCCCGTCGTCCCGCGCAGCTCCGTCACGAAGTCCTGCCCGAACAGCCGCGTCGCGTTCGTGTAGTCGTAGACCCGAAACATCAGCTTCCCCGTCGTTGGGTCCAGTCGTGTCCCCCGGCCGACCATCTGGTAGAACAGGATCGGGCTCTTGAGGTAGCGGAAGAACGCCACGTTCCGGAGCGACGGGAGGTCCACGCCGGTCGAGAGCAGGTCCACGGTCGTCGCGACGAAGTGGCTTGTCCGCGAGCCCCGGAGCGAGGCCAGGTCGTCCTTGCCGCCCGCCGCCGTGCACTTGAAGGCGTACGCCTCCTTCCGCTCCAGCCCGTGCTCGGCGCACCACGCGGCGTACAGGTTGTTCATCGCGACGGCCACCTGGTCGGCGTGGTGGTCGCGGACGCAGAACACGACCGTCTTTTGCTCCGCCCCGCCCGTCTCGACGAGGTAGCGGAACAGGTCCCGGGTCATCGCGGCGACGCGGTCGGGGAGCAGGAGCTGGTCCTCGAACTGCCTCGCCTCGTAGAGGTCGCGGACCTCGGTCGTAGTCAGCTCGCGGCCCGTCACGGCGTCCCTCGGCCCGAGCTCCATCACCTGCTCGACCGTCACGCCGGTCTCGTCGAGGTCCACGCGGCCCTTGCGGATGTCGCACGCGGCGAGGTACCCGTCGGCGATGGCCTGGCCGATGGTGTACTCGTAGGCGGCCTCGCCGAAGTAGGCCCGGTTGTCGGCCGTGATCTGGCGGTCCTCGGCGGGCACGTCCCCCGCTGCGTCGCCCTCCTCGACGAGCCGCCGGGGCGTCGCCGTGAGCCCGACCTGGACGGCCCCCGCGTTCAGCTCCAGCACCTCGCTCCACGCCCCCCATGCCGAGCGGTGGCACTCGTCGATCACGATGTGGGAGAAGTAGTCCTGGCCGTAGTGCTCGCGCAGGAACGTGATCTCCTGGGCCTCGTCGCGCGTGATCCCGAGCGTCTGGTACGTCGCCACCAGTACGCGCGCGTTCGTCTCCGGCTTCTGCGCCGTCACCATCCGCACGTCCGACCCGAACGCGGCCTGCAACGCGCCGAGTGCCTGCGTCCGGAGCTCGTCGCGGTCGACGACGAACAGCGCCCGTCGGAGCTGGCCGCCGTCGGCCAATCGGCGGAGCAGGTTGACCGCAATCCGAGTCTTCCCCGAGCCCGTCGCCATCGAGAGCAGCGCGCGCGGCGGCTCGCCCTCGGTCTGCTGCCGGGCCACCTGCTCCAGGACCGAGCGGATCGCGGCGTCCTGGTAGTACCGTCGGCTCGTCTCACCGCCCGCGTAGGGAACGAGGAGCGGCTTGGCGACGGCGTCGTCCAGCCCGAACCCGACGGCCTCCTCGTACCGTGCTCGGAGCGCGTCGGGCGTCGGGAACTCGTCCATCGGGCGGGCTTCGCTCGTCACGCCCGTCGTCCGGTCGTACTCGACGAAGAGGTGACCGTTGGACGAAAACACGAACGGGACGTTCATCCGCTTGGCTCTCGCGTACGCCTTGCCCTGGTCGAGCCCGTGCCCTGGCGGCAGTGTGTCCTTCTTGGCCTCGATGAGCGCGACGGCCACCGGCTGCGGTCCGCCCTCTGCCTTGACGCGGAGCACGTAGTCCGCCCGTCCCTTGCGTGACTGGCGTGCCGAGTCGCCGTGGATCGTGATGCGCCCCGCCGTGACCTCACGGCGGATGAGGTCCTCGTCCCAGCCCCGCGCGTGCAGGGCCGGGTCGATCAGCTTCGCCCGGGTCTCAGCCTCGTTCATCGTCCTAAACTATGCCGCCGAGTCGGGAGGCTTGCTCGCGCTGTCGACACAGTCCACTTCGAACGCCTCACTAGCGGGTCCCGTCCCGAGTCCGCCAGCCCCTCCTGAGAGCTCTCCGACGCCTCGTTCTCCGACGCCTGTCCTTTCTGGTACACTCATCAGGGACTGAGCGACCTTTGACCCATCCTGATTTCTACCGTCCCCCTCTCTCTCGGCATTGACCTTGTCCAGGTCTCGCGGTTCGAGCCCATGCTGACCGACGAGTTCAAGCGCCGTGCCTTCACGCCGAGTGAGATCGACGCCCGGCGGGGGCCGGACCTCGCCGTCCGCCTGGCAGGGTGCTTTGCAGCCAAAGAGGCCGTCCTCAAGGCGCTCGGGACGGGCTGGAGCGACGGCGTCGCCTGGATTGAGGTCGAGATTGTCCACGCCCCCTCCGGCGCCCCCACGGTCGCCCTCTCCGGCCGCGCCCACGAGGTCGCCGCCGAGCGCGGGGTCGCGCGCTGGCTCCTCAGCCTCTCCCACGACGGCGACTACGCGACCGCGACAGCCATCGCGCTCGGCCCGGCTCAGGCGGCGAGCTCAGCCTCGGGGAGCGGAGAGTAAGAGATCGTCCCCCGGCGACGGTCAGCCGTAACCACGCCGCCACCCGCGGCCCGGACCTGTCGCCACACCGCGAACCCCGACAGGATCGTCCGCTCCCAGTCGGCCGCCGTCCGGTCGGCCACCTCCAGGTGCGCCGTCATCGCCCGGACCGTCCGAAGCAGGTCGTCGTCCACGCTCTCGACGCCCTCGTAGAAGTTGCGGTCGCGGGCGTGCGACCACACGAGTGCCACGACGCCCTCCTCGATGGCCGCGGCCCGCCCGCCGTCCTCGACCTCGTCGGCGAGCGTGTCGCTCTTCCGCTTCCGGCCCAGGATCGCCCGGATGCACGGCGACCACCCCAGCACGGCCGCGTTCGCAAGGTGGAACACGTCGTGGAAACGGTACCCGTCATCATCGCGGGCGTTGTCGGTCAGCGTCGCGCCCATCTGCTCCCCGTCCACGTGCGCCATCATCGCGGGGCCGTCCGGCGTCTCGACGTCCTCCAGCACCGCCTCCACCACGGCCGGGAGCCGCTCGTGTTCCTCGTATCCCTCGTCGAGCGGCGACGGCGGCACCCGCCTCTCGGACCACCGCGCCCGGTTCTTCTCCAGGTTCTGCGCCGCCACCTCACCCAGGTCGAGGCCGTGGCGACGCGCCACCCCGGCCACGTACCACAGGAGGTCCCCCAGCTCCTCGGCCACGCGGCCCTCGAACGCCCCGTACGCTTCGCCGTCGCGGAGCCGCTTCTTCTGCTCGGTCACGAGCTCGCCCACCTCCCCGGCCAGGCCGAGGAGCGCCACCAACAGGCCGCGCTCGTCGTCGTCCACGAAGTCGGTCTCGGCGGCTCGCCGCTGGTAGTCAGAGAGGGTCATCGCTCGTCGGGGTCTAGGCGGACGCGATCCGCTCGTTGAGGTCCCACTTCGGGGGGAAGAAGTAGTCGAGGGGGGCCGGGGTCGGGGCGTACTTCTGCTTGATCCGGGTCCGCCCCCCAACGCCCTCGGCGCGGGGGTGGACCACCCGGGCGTACTTGTCCACCTCGCAGTACAGGTTCTGGCAGTCGATAAGCTGGAGCCGACGGCCCCACAGGCTCTCGAACGCGACGCCCGCCCGCTCGAACGCCTCCTCCTGCATATCGGCCGTCCACCGAATGAGGTCGGCCCCGTCCCAGTCGCCCGCGTCGGCAAAACACTTCCGGAGCCCGCTCCGCGCGCCTGGACCGGGCACCACGAACTCCATCTCGTTGAAGTCCACGACCTCGCTGTAGTTCACGTCGGTCACAAACTGGTACGCGAGAAAGTCCCCGATCGTCGGGTACCCGCGGAGCAGGGCGTACGCCGCTCCCAGGTCCGGTGCCTCCTGGAGCTTCCGCGCGATCCCGTCGTCCATCATCGCCTCCAAGAGCGCGAGGTGGTTCCGGTGCTTCCGGACGTAGCCGAACGACCGGCCCCCCGGCGGCATGATGTACGCCCCGTTGTAGATGCTCCCCCGGGCCGAGGCCTCCGTGAGCACGCGGTCGTAGCGCTCGGCTGAGAACCCCGCGTACGTGACCGCCCCGAGCGCGCCCTCTAGCGCCTCCCACGTCTCGATCTTGTTGAACAGCTTGAACAGGAGCACCCGGAACACCACCTCCTCGGCGCTCTCCGGCAGGTCGCCCCGGTAAATCACGTGGCGGATGAGGTATTGGCTCGTCCGGTCCGACGCGCGGTAGGCGTTCGTGAACTTGTACGTGCGCAAGACGGCGTCGGCCGTCCACGGGGCCGTCTCGCCCCGCCAGCGCCTGAAAAACACGGCCTGGCGCTCCGCCGCGAACTGCCAGTACGTCCTGAACACCTCCGTCGGCCGAGGGGCCTCGGAAAACACCATGACCGTAGGTGCCCCCCGCTCGGCGGAGCAGAGAACGGGGCGAGAGGACAGGTCGAGGGCAGTCTGCACAGGGGGGGACGGCAAGGGCTCCCCAAGGTAGCCAGTCCCCGCCGACGCCCGGCTCAAGATGCGCGCGCGTCATGTCGTCACCTCGCCCAGGGCCGATCCGACCGCTTCCACAAGGGGCCGCAGGCGCGTTTTCGTCGTGTTCCCCAGCTTCTCGACTCCGACGAACACGGAGAGCCGTCCCACGTCCAGCCCCATCTCCCCGGCCATGAACGCCGCGAGCTGGCGGAGCCCCAGCAGGTTGCCATACGCCTTCCGAACAAGCTGCTGCGTCGCGTAGAACGCGCTCGTGTGGAGCACCCCCGCCCGAACGTCCGGCTCGAACGTCATGTGCTGCAAGCACGGAAACGGCAGGTACGGACCCGGCGTGTGGTCCCGCACCGGGTCGAAGATCCCAACCTGGAGCTTGATCCGTTGGACCCCCTGACGTCGCCCGTCGCGGACCTCCAGGCCCCGCTCGTACAGCCGCAGCACGGTCTCGAGCTGGTTCCCCTCGTCGGGGAGGCCCCCGACAGTCGGCTCGCCCGTCGCGGGATCGAGGTCGAACCCGACCATGCGGGCAAAGTAGATCCCCCGCCGGTTCGCTGGGCTCGCCTTGACAAACCGCGGCAGCGCCCGCCGGTACCCAGCGAAGAAGGCAGTCCTTCCCTTGGACCCGTAGATCCGCCAGATCGACTCGGGAAATACGGTCCACGCCACGTCCTCGACGCTCGTCTGTTTCTCTGCTCGAAGAAAGTCGTCGAGGGCCTCTCGGATCGCGGGGTCCTCGCCCGCGCCCCCATCCACCACGAACAAGAGCGGCGACCGCTCTCCCCCGGTCCCCGGCTCGGACAGCGCCAGGAGCGCCCGGCCCCACACGGCCCCGACGGTGCCCCCCGTAAACACGTGGCCCTCAGCGAAATCAGACCCGGTCATCGGATCACCCCGGCCGGAGCCCGCTCGCCCTTCGGGCCGTGCCGGTCGGCGGCCAGACCCTCGTACCCCGGCGCGGTCACGCGGACCGACACCTCGCACCCTCCCACCGCCAGCGGCCACTCTCCGGGGTACAGCGCCCGGACCAGCGGCCCGTGCACGGTCCGCCCCTCGACGTCCAGCCCGTCGGCCTCGGTTTCCGCCTCGCCCAACGTCAACACTAGTCCGCCCGCGACCACGTCGTACGCCCGCTTCCGCCCGCTCTCCGAGACCACGGTCAGCTCAGGGGCGGGGTGTCCAGGCGCGATCTGTCCCCGGATGCGCTTCGGGGTATGCCGCGCGAGCCCATCCGCACGGTCCCGCGAAAGCACCCCGGCCGAGTAGACGAGGTGCGTCAGGAGCGTCCGGTACCCCACCCCGAACTCGCTCGCGACCGCGTAGACCTCAAAGACCGTCGGCTCCGCCGGATCGGCCCCCAGCGCCCGGAACGCCTGGAGCACCCCGACCTCAGGCATCAACAGGTGCCCGGCAAACACGTCGGCCAGGAACTCGTCCGGGTCGTCGAACGGCCGCCGCCCCACCACGTCGTCGGCGCGCACGCCATGGCCGAAGGCGTGGTGCCCCAGCTCGTGCGCGCACGTGTACCGCTGACGCGGCCCCGGACGCTCGGCGTTGACCAGCACCGACGGGACCCCTCTGTTTGGCGAGTACAAGCCCTCCGCCTGCATTGCGAGGTACCGGACCTTGACGCCGACATCCGGCGCGGCGGCCACGTCGAACGGGCACACCGGGTCCCAGGCCCCCACTCGGGCGTCGCGGCGGACCTGGACAGCGGCCTCGAGGGCCTGGCGGGCGAGGGCAGTCCGGTTCACGTCCCCGCGCGCATGCTCGTGAGGACGGCGATCACCCGGTCCAGGTCGTCCGAGTCCAGCTTGCCCAGCGCCCGCGCCGCAAGCTGGACGCGCTCGTCGGCCTCCTCCCCGAGCAGCCACGACGTGCTCACATCGTAGGCCTCGGCAAACCGTCGAAGCTCCTCGGCCGAGACCCGCCGACGCCCCGCCTCGATCTCGGAGATCGTCGGCCGGTGCATGTCGAGCCGCTCAGCGGCCTGCTTCTGGGTCAGCCCGGCCCTCTTTCGTGCCGTGCGGAGCTGAGTGGGGAGAGGGGAGGTGTCAGGCATTGGGGAGGAGAGAAGGGGAAGCGGTGCCGTTCGTGCTGGGCAACTGAGCGATCTCGAAGAGCCGTTCGGCGACCTCGTCCAGGGTCGCTCCGCGCCGCCCCCGAACGAACACGTTCTCGGACGTCGGGATCGGCAGGCCCAACCGGTACGCCAGCTCGCTCGTCGAGAACAGGAGCTGGGCGCTCGTCACGCCCGCGAGGTCCGTCGCAGGCCGCACCGAGCCCGACGAGGGCACCGAGGCCCCGTTGGCCTCGGCCACCTCGCCGACGACGTCGGCTACACATGCGCGGATCGTGGAACGGGTCACGGGATGACTTGTCTTACCATCTGGTCAGATTATATTACGCGCAGTCAACGCCCCTGTCAAGCCCATGCCCCCCGACGACGCCCGCTGGCTCCCCCTCGCACCCGCTCCCGACGCGGGCGGCACGCTCTCGGTCTACTACGCCGACGCCCTCGCGGCCGTCCCCGTCCGCGAGATCACCCGCCTCGGCGACAACAAGGCCGACCCGAATATCGAGACGGGCACCTACGGCCTCTTCTCGACCTGCGGGCGTCGCCCACGCTCAGGCATCGTCCGCGACCGCCGCCGCTTCCTCTTCTTTACCTCCGCCTGGGGCGGCGGGCGCGTGCTGGCCGGGTACTACCGCCTCGGCTGGTACGCCTACACCACGTCGCAGGCAACGCGCGACTACGCCCTCGCGGCTGAGACCGTTCGGTTCGATGCCGACCCGCTCTCCCTCGCCACCATCGACGACCGGCTCGGCACGGATTACAACCGCTTCTTCCGGAGCACGCGCACCCTCTCCGGCGACGAGGCCGCCCGCCTCGCCGACCTCCTCGACGGCCGCCCCGACGGCACCGACCACTACCTCGATGAGATCGACCGGCTCGAACGGTTCAACCGCTGCTACGGCGGCCACCGCTACAACGGCTGGGGCCGCGACGAGCCCTTCACCTGGGCCGCCGCCGACGCCCGCCTGGCCGACGGTCCCCCGACTGGAGCCAGCACGGTCTCGAACGCCTCGCCCTCGGGCTGGTGGGCTTGCACCGCCTCGAACTGCGCCCACGCCTTCGAGAACCGCTCCCGCCTCCGCGTCTGCCCCTCGTGCGACGCCGCGGGCACTCTCGCCCCGCTCGAAGAGGCTCCCGACTCCTAACCCCCCCCACACACACCGATGGCCCGAGGCATCTTCATCTCCTACCAGCGCCAGGACGTCAACCGCGCGCGCGGCTTCAACCTCATGAAGCACAGCCAGTACGTCGACGTCAACTTCCGAGGCCGACACCTCCTCACCCCGGTCAACTCCCGGAACCCCAGCTACATCAAGAGCTGCGTCAACAAGCAGATGCACGGGACTTCCGTCACGGTCGTCCTCCTCGGCGAGAAAACGCATCAAAGCAACTGGGTCGCCTGGGAGATCGCCCAGAGCATCAAGCGCGGCAACGGCGTCGTCGCCATGCGGCTCAAGGACCAGCACGCCCCGCTCCCCTCGAACTCCGAGGTCTCGCGACTCCTCCGCCAAGCGGGGGCCGAGGTCCTCCCGTGGAACCCCCACGGCGTCGACCGCGCCATCGAGCGGGCCTTCCGCGCCTCCGGCCGCGCGAGCGCCATCGCCAACCGCTCCTCGCGCACCGCCCGGTCCGGAGGTGCCCTCGCTGGCGGCGGCGGGCAAGGGTGCAATCGGTAGACTCACGCTCTGAACTCTCAGCCTCCTCCATATGGCATTCGCCTCGTCACAGACGATTAAAGCCGCTCACAGAGCGAACTCCAGTGATAACTGGTGGATCTCTCCCTTTAGGGAGGAGAAGGTCAAGCACGGGGCTTACGAACTAGCAGTAGGGCCTGAGATGGTGTCTACCGGAGACCAAGGCATCAAGACACTCAGCCACCGGAGCGCGAAGGAGGGATGGCCGCTCGGCGAGTCCTTCGTCGTGAAGCCAGGTCAGTTAGCCATAATGATCACTGAAGAAATCATCCGAATGCCCAGCAATAGGATTGGTTTCATATCTGTAAAAGCTGGATCTAAGCTAGAGGGACTGGTCAACGTTTCCGGATTTCACGTGGACCCCGGGTGGTTTGGCAGGCTGAAGTTCTCAGTATACAATGCGGGGTCAGAAGAGTACGTTGTAAGAATAGGCGAGCCTCTGTTCATGATATGGTTTTCTGAGTTCGACCGAGAGGTTAGTGACCCTTACGGAAAGGGGGGGGCTCACTACGGTCAGACTCAGATAGGGGCAGACGACGCACAGAAGCTGACGAAGCGGCTACCCTCTCCAATAGATCTAGAAAAGAAGCTCAACCGGCTTCTCTTGTACGCCCCCATCATCATCACTGTGGCAACAGCGGTTCTCGTCGTGTTGCTCAGGATCTTGCTCGGTTGACGATGCCTCACGTCACGTTCATCCATGGCATCGCCAACAAACCGCCCGCTGGGGCCCTCCACGACCTCTGGCTCCGGGGCCTTTCGCTCGGCGGGCTCAACCTCCCCGGCCAGGGAGTCACCTCAACGATGGTCTACTGGGCCGACGTCCTCCACGCCGCCCCGCGCGACCCGTTCGCGCCCACCGATGAATCGCTCTCGGAGACGGAGTTGGGCGAGGGGACCCACGGCCCAGAGATCCCACACGAGTTCGACTCGGCCGAGGAGCGCGCGTTCGTCGAGGGGCTGGCCGCCAAGCTGGCGCTCGCCGACGACGAGGACGCCCCAGCATTCGTCCCCGCCGACCCGGCGCTGGAGCGCATCCCCATCCCTTGGCTCCTCAAACAGCGGATGATGCGAGTGCTCCTTCGCGACGCCCACCACTACCTCTTTGACGCTGAGCACGAGCCGCGCCCCGGCACCCGCTACCGTGTCCAGACCGAGATCCGCCGCCGGACCCTCGACGCCCTCCAAAGTGCCCCGGCCTCCGGCCCCCACGTCGTCGTCGCCCACAGCCTCGGCTCCGTCATCGCCTACGACGTCCTCCAGCGCGTCGCCGACGCCCCGGCCATTGACGCGCTCCTCACGCTCGGTAGCCCGCTCGGCATCGACGAGGTCCAAGACCGACTCCAGCCCGGGTGGACCCGCGCCGACGGGTTCCCCACCCGCACCGTCCGCACGCGCTGGGTCAACGTGTTCGACCCGATCGACCTCGTCTGCCTCCTCGACCCCCGCCTCTCCAACGACTTCCGCCGCGACGGGGCCGCCGTGGTCGAGGACCTCTCCGTCACGAATGCCGGGTCGTGGCGTCACAGCTACGAGAAGTACGCGGGCCAACCAGCGCTCACGGCCCGCCTCGCCGACCTCCTCCGGGACTGACCCGTGGACACGCACGCCCCGCTCACGCTCGACGGCCGCGTCGCCGATGCCCACGTCGCCCGCCTCGACGTCGCCATCGAGGCCCTTGACCGCCCGGCGGCCTACGACCTCGCCGCCGCGCTGGCGGACGCCGTCCGCTCCGCCCCGGCGCTCCACCCGAGCCCCGGACTCGGCCCCGTCCTCCGGGGCCTCCGGCGGCTCCGCCTCTTCGACGCCATGCGAGACCTCGCAGAGGCGACCATCGAGGCCACCCCCGATCTCCCCGAGGCCCGCCGCCAGTACGGCCAGGCGCTCATCGAGGCCGGGGAGCTGACGGCCGCGCTCAGCGTCCTCCAGGCCCTCGCCGTCGACACTGCCCGGTCCCACCCTGACGAGCACGCGCAGGCCCAGGGTCTCATCGGCCGCGTCCACAAACAAGCGTACCTCGCCGCCCCCGACCCCACGCTTCCCCGGTACCAGGACCGGCTCCGACAGTCCGTCGGCGCCTACTTCGGCATCTACCAGCAGGCCCCCCAGCAGCACCAATGGCAGGGCGTCAACGCCCTCGCCCTGCTCTGCCGGGCCAACCGTGACGCGGTGGCGGTCGAGGGCTACCCAGACCGGGCGGCCCTCGCCGCCGACCTCCTCGACGCCGCGCTCTCGTCTGATCCGACCGCCCCGTGGGACCTCGCCACGGCGATGGAGGCGGCCGTCGGGCTTGGCGACCTCGACCGAGCGCTCGGCCTCGCCTACCGCTACGTCCGGCACCCCGCCACCGACGCCTTCATGCTCGCGGGCACGCTCCGCCAGATGATCGAGGTCTGGGACCTCGACCGCGACGACGGCGGACCCCGACAGGAAATCGTCGACCTCCTCCGCGCCCACCTCCTCGACATGGAGCGCGGCGGGCTCCAGATCTCCCCGGCCGAGACCCAGGAGGGCGCCCACGCCCCCGACGCCGAGGACCGCCGCCTCGAAGCGGTCCTCGGCCGCGACGCCTACGTCACCATCGAGTGGTACCGCCGGGGCCTCACGACCGCCCAGGCCGTCGCCAAGGTCCGGGTCGGCACCGACCCGCTCGGGACCGGCTTCCTTATGTGGAGCGACGCCCTCGGCCTCCCCGCCCCCCGCCGCCCCGTCCTCGTCACCAACAACCACGTCCTCTCCGAGCGCACGGCGGTCGCCCACTCCGCCTCGCCCGACTACGCCGAGGTCGTCTTCGAGGCGGCTCCCGACGGCCGCTTCGCGACGGGCGTCGAACACGTCGCCTTCGAGGACCCGCCCTCGCCCGGACTCGACGTTTCCATTGCGGTCCTCCATGACCTCCCTCCCGGCGTCGAACCCCTCCGGCCTGCCATCACCGTCCCCCTCAACGACCCCGCCGCCGTCCGCCTCTACTCCATCGGCCACCCGCGCGGGGGCGGGCTCGCCTTCTCTATCCAGGACAACCTCCTCCTCGACGTTCGCGCGCCCGTCCTCCACTACCGCACGCCGACAGATAAGGGGAGCTCAGGGAGCCCCGTCCTCAATCACGACTGGACCGTCGTCGGCATCCACCGCGCGGGCGGGCGGCTCCGCCGCCTCACTGGCGACGGCCACTACCCGGCCAACGAGGGGGTGCTCATCCAGGCCGTCGCAGGACTGATCGCGGCGTGACGAATCTCCCCTGACGGCCTCGACGCTCCCGTCCACCGCGGGGCAGCGGAGGCCCCATGATGGGCACGGAGCACCGGGCACGTCGTTTGCCAAGCGTCCCGTAGGTCCCACCCCTCTCCGCAGACTGCGCAGGAGCTCACCTCCTCACGCAGAGGCAAGAAAACAATACACCCCGTAAGAACGTCTTACACCACCCGTATACTCGGACTCACACTCTCCGCTCCTCACCATGCCCGCCACCGCCCTCCAGTCCGCCACCGCCGTGAAGCGGTCGTACTCGACCGGGACGGTCTCGCGCTCAAAGGTCCGGAAGGCCGTCAAGAAGGTGCTCGCCGACGAGTCCCGCCAGCGGCGCGACGGGGTGGCCCCCCAGCTCCACCCGAAAAAGTAGAGGCGGCCGGTGCCCGTCGCCCAGTACGACCAGGACGTCTTCGTCAACTGCCCGTTCGACGACGAGTACCGAGACCTCTTCGACGCCATCGTCTTCGCCGTCCATGATTGCGGCTTCCGCGCCCGGTGCGCCCTCGAAGCCGACGACGGCACCCAGGTCCGCTTCGAGAAGATCGTCGGCATCATCCAGGGCTGCCGCTACGGGGTCCACGACCTCTCGCGGACCGAGCTCGACGTCGAGCACGGGCTGCCCCGGTTCAACATGCCGCTCGAGCTCGGGCTGTTTCTCGGAGCGTCCCGCTTCGGGGGGCGCCGACAGAAGCAGAAAAACGCCCTCATCCTGGACACGGAGGAGCATCGGTACCAGCGGTTCATTTCGGACATCTCGGGCCAGGACGTCCACGGCCACGGGGGCTCCGTCGCCGAAGCCGTCGAGACGGTTCGGGACTGGCTGCGGAGCGCGCTCGTCGCGAGGGGGGAGAAGGGCGTCCGGATGCGCGGGGGCGAGAAGGTCTACGAGCGGTACCGGCGCTTCCTCACGGACCTCCCCGCCATCTGCGAAGAGCTCGAACTCAACCCGGCCAAGCTCCCCTACAACGACTACACCACGATCGTCGTCGAGTGGATCTTGGAGAACCGCTAGAAGTATATGTGTGAAGGTATGACGGAGAGGTGTCAGCCTCCTCGCCCTAAGTTGAGCCGCTCTCACCTTCTCTACACGTCATGGCCAACGTTAGCTTCTTCAGCTTCACCATTCCCGACCACGGCGTCGTCGCGACGATCAAAGGGAAGGCCGTGAACCCCAACTATTCCGGGCTCAGCTTCCGCGTCAAGGATCTGCTGAAGCGCTGGAAAACGGAAGACGAGGGGCGAATCAGACAGGCGATCACGCAGGCCATGCAAGGGACGTCGCGGACCATCGTGTTCGTCGGGGAGAGCACGTACAAGAGCAACTGGGTCGCCGAGGAGGTAGAGAAGACGCTCGCGAACGGGAAGAAGCTCTTCGCTGTCCGTCTCAACGGCACGGCCGGACCCAAGCCAAAGGCTCTGACAGACAAAGGGATCGCGCTCCACGCTTGGAGCGAAGCCACGCTCCAGAGCCTCGCGACCCAGTGAGCACCACGGTCCTCCTCGCCGGCCGCCGGCCGGACCCTCCAGATTCCGACGCACGTCGGTTCCCCATAGAGAACGTCCTCCTCGTCCGCGAGCGGCTCCGCGACCTGTTCGCCGAGCGCCAGCCAGACCATCTCGTGTGCTCGGCCGCGTGCGGGGCCGACCTCCTCGCCCTTGATATTGCCGGAGACCTCGATATCCGTCGTCACGTCGTCCTCCCATTCTCCATCGCCACGTTCCGGGAGATGTCAGTGACCGACCGGCCCGGGCATTGGGGTCCGCTCTTCGACCGGCTCGTGTCGGAGGTCGAAGCCAGGGCTGACTTGACCATCCTCAACGAAAGCCCTGGCGACGACGCGGCCTACGCGGCTACAAACGACCAGCTACAATCCGTCGCCGAGGCGCTCGGTCTCGACATCTTGGCCGTGGCCGTTTGGGACGGCGAGCCACGTGGAGACGGCGATCTCACCCGGCACTTGATCCACACGTCCGCCGCGTCCGGGGCCGATGTCGTGGAGGTGCCGACGCTATGACGGGATCGTCTGGCCCCGCCCTCTACGAGCAGCTCTGCTTCGTCGCGATGCCCTTCGGGGTGAAAGACGTTGGTGGCCAACCGGTCGACTTCGACCGGCTCTACGACGCCGTGTTCGAACCTGCGCTCTCTGGGGTCTCCCTCCCGGAGGGCGGTCGGCTCGTCCCCCACCGGGCCGACAGGGACTTCTACGCTGGCGTGATCGACGAGGACATGTACCGATACCTCGAGTACTCGCGGTTCGTACTCGCCGACATCTCGGGCCAGAACCCGAACGTGTTCTACGAACTCGGCGTCCGCCACAGGTCCCGAGAGTCGGGGACGGCCATCTTCCAGCAGATCGGCGATCCCATTCCGTTCGACGTAAGCCACGTCCGCGTCTTCCCATACACACAGGGGTCGGACGCCGCCGATGCCGAGGCTCGCTCGCTCATCGAACGTGTCGTCACCGAATCCCTCCGGCGGAACCGCCTCGACAGTCCCGTGGCCGCCGCGCTCCGGGCGCAGCGAGAGGGGCAGGGCGCCGACAGACTTCTCGACCGGGCGCTCATGGAGGCCGAGAACGCGATTCGCGCTGAGGACCGGCCCCGCGCTGTGCAGGCGTACCGTCGGGCGATCAGGCTGGACCCCGAGAACTTTACCCTCCACCTCGAGGCGGGCATTCTCCTCCGAGACACTGGCGACTGGCCCGGCGCGGTTGAGGCCCAACGCGAGGCCGTCCGGATCGAGCCCGAGGCCGCCGCCGCCTGGCGGGAGCTCGGAGTGGCGCTAAACAAGCTGCACGCCCGCTCGGACGACGAGCCGCGGACCGGGGAGGCTGAGCTACGGCGCGCCGTCGAACTCGACCCCCACGACTCCGACGCATGGGCGTCCTTGGGCGGCGTCCTGAAGAGGAAGCCGGACTATGAGGGGGCGCTCGACTCGTACGAGCGGGCCGTCGCCGAGTCCGGGGGAGCCTCGTACCCCCTCCTTAATGCGATGAAGGTCCGCGCGGCCATTTCTGGCAAGCTTGACCTGTCCGACGCTGACCGCATCCGCCTCCGGCGGGTTCAGCGTCGCCGAGCACGGCAGGCAGAGCAGGACCCACCGTACGACGCCCCCTGGTCATTCTTCGACCTAGCAGAGGTTCTCCTCTACCTGGACGACCCAAATGGCTTCCTGCGATATCTAGATGAGGGCGTCCTCCACTCCGCTCACGGGTGGCAGCCGGGGACGTTCGCGGATAGCCTCCAGATCGTCTCGTTGGATGGTCCTAAGGGCGAGGCGCTGGCGCAGGGAGTCCTCCGTCTCCGATCTGCGGCGGCAGCGCTCTCGGTGTGAGGGCATACCATCGGTCGCGGGCAGACGGATAGGAGAAGGGCCGCAGTCCAGTACCACCCGTCCGATCTCCTCAGGCCGGGGGCAGAACCGTGGGACCCTATACTCCGAGGTATCGAGCGGAGGAGTCGTCGGGCCGGGCGTGGGCGTACCTCGACGTCGTCTGCAAGCTCGCGTGGCCCAACGTCTGCTGCACCAGATGCGGCGGGGCACCCCGGTCGAGCGCGTGGCTCGCGTGGGCGTGGCGGAAGAAGTGAGGCGAGACGGCGTCCGGCAATCCGGCCCTCTTGGCCAGGTGCTTCACGACGCGCCACAGCTGCTGCCGGGTCAACGGTCGCGGCTCGCCATCTGCTCCCGCCTTCCGCGAGCGGAGCACGGGGTGCCCGCCCTCCGCATGGCCGCCAATCATCTCCCGCTGGCGGTGGCCGTCGAGGACCGTCCAGGTGTCGGCGGACAGCAACACGCGCCGCGTCTTGCCGCCCTTCCCGTAGAGGGTCACCTGCCCCGTCGGGCGTCCCCGCTCCAGGCTCCGCTCCACGCAGTCGCGCCAGCGGAGCCCGGCCAACTCCGAGACCCGCCCGCCGCTCGCGTAGAAGAGCCGGAGTGCCAGCGCGTTGCGTCGCTGGACGAACGACCCGCCCTCGGCCGTGGCGTCGGCGACCGCCAGCACGCGGTGGACGGCGGCCTCGGGCAAGATCCGCTCGGCGAGGGTGTCCTTCTGCTTCGGCAGGGCGACCGCCGCGCCGACGTTATAGATGAGGTACCCGAGCCGGTGCCCGAACGAGAGCAGGCTCTTCACGGCCGAGAGCTTCCGCGACCGCGTCGAGGCCGCGAGCCCCGCGCGTAAGAGCGCGTCGGACCACGCCTGCAAGTGATCTAGCGTCAGCCGCTGCAATGGCACGTCGGCGAAGTCGACGAAGGCGCAGACGTCGCGCTCGTAGGCGTCCCGCGTGTTGGCGCTCTTGCCGTGGAGCCAGAGTCGGACAAGGTGCTTGTCGTCGTCGGCCTGTGATACCGGCGGAGCCATAACCGACTGGCGGACGGCGACCGCCAGCGGCTCAACACGCTGGATTGCTGTTATTGCGATTTCACTCACTCCGATCTCGCTCTCTCCCACGGGTCCAAGGGGCTGGTGTCGCCAGTAACATAAGACCCCTTATGTCACGTTCGGAGAGGCGAGTTCAGAAACCCTCCGAGCGTCGTCGGCCCCAACAGATATCACAGTCAGCCCGACGCTTGACGTACATTCTCCCTCCTGACTAACAAACAACCGCCCGACATGCCATCAACCCGAATCGGCCGTCGAGGCCAGATCACCGTCCCAAAGGCCGTCCGTCAGTCGATGGGCCTGGCCGTAGGCGACCACGTCGCGTTCGTCGAGCGCGGCGGCGACGTCGTCCTCCGGCCCGTCCGCCAGTCGCTCCGCGACCTCCGCGGCTCGGTCCCCGTCGACGGCCCCCAAGACTTCGACGCCGTCCGCGATGCCGCGCGACGCGCTCGGTCGGAGCGCCTGACCCAGGACGTCGGCTCCGCGAACACCGGCGACGAGACCGATGCCGACTGACCGTCCGCCCGCGCCGGGGAGTCCGAGGAGCGGCGAGGCCCGCGGCCCGCTCTTCGTCGACACCAACGTCTTCCTCCGCTACCTCACCAACGACGTGCCGGAGCAGGCCGACCGCGTCGAGGCCTTGCTCGACCGGGCCGAGGTCGGCGAGGTCCGCCTCGTCACCTCCGTGCTCGTCGTCGCCGAAGTCGTCTGGACGCTCGGGTCGTTCTATGACCGGACCAAACCCCAGGTCCGCGACGCTGTCCTGGTGATCTGCCACACGCCGGGGCTCGACGTCGAGGACGCCGACGGGCTCGTCCAGGCCGCCGAGTGGCACGCGGAGAAGAACGTCGACTTCGCCGACGCCTACCACGCTACCTGGGCACTCGCTCGGGGGCTCACCGACGTCCGGACGTTCAACCTCAAGCACTTCCGGCGGTTCGACGGGCTCGACGCCCGAGAGCCGTCGTGACGACCGCCGTGCCCGCAGGGTCCTCGCAGACTACGCCCGAGAGGTTGGCGTCAAGGTCCTCAGTCTGAAGGCGTCGACCTACACGACGACGACCGAGCCGTCCGCAGGGCCTTCCCCAACGACTGCGCCCACCGGTCGAACGCCGTCAACCCATGCGTTCAAGAGCCTGTCTTCCTACTCCATGTCCGACGACCTCCTCGTCCGCTTGCTCCAACTCCAGCACCGCAACGGCGTGGCCCTCGACGCCGTCGAGCGGCTGTTCGAGAGCGCGGACTTTCTCCACCTCGACATCCTGTCGGTCGTCCTCGACGCCCTCGGAGCCCCGCCGGAAACGGTCGAGGAGAGCTACTGCGACCGCTTCGCCGAGGTCGTAGTCGAAGGCACAGACCGAGAGTGCCGAGCGTTTCTGGACTGGGTGCGGGCGAGGTAGGGGCGTCCGCCTCACCCGTCTCAGTCCCGCTGCTGCGGGCAGCATAACTCCTCGGTGAGCTCGCCCTCTTGCTTGACGGGGAGGAACTCAGTTAGTACCGGTTCAATAACGGAAAATACTTGGCGGGAAAGAGCCAGCTCAGCCTCCCCAGACATCGGCGGAATCCTTCTGGAGATGGTTAGCTTGCAATAATGGCTACTGCCCACCTCGAAGGCCCGCCCGAGCCACGAGCCGTCGGACCCGTTGGACGAGCACGCCTGGCGTGACGACATCAACGTCGGGGTGACCGGGCCGGAAGTCCTTCTCGTTGAACGTGACCAACACCGGGCACCGCTCGCGGACGGCAGCGACCAGGATGGGCAGGTCCTTCGGGTGCGCCCGACCGTCCATCGCCCGGACCTCGCCGGGCTCCGGGTCCGGTACGACCCGGACGCAAGCGCCGACGAGTTGCCCGAGGGCCTCGACCGCGGCCGGGACCTTGACGGCCAGGTTCCGCTTGGCCTCCGTGACGACTTGGACGCTCGCAACCCCCTCGAGCACTGTGAGCTCAGAAAGCCTGAGCACGACGCCGCTCGCCGACTGGCTGGACGACGAGGCAGCCCCCGCGAACAGCACGTCGGCGTCAACCATTACGCGAAGCATCAGGCCTCGCTCGAGCTAGAGGTCGACCCGGTGTCAGAGTCGGGCACAGACAGGCCGTCGACGAAGTCGTCCCCGTACCGCTCGCGGACGTACCGCTCGCGCTCGCCGCGGAGGCTCTCTAGGAGCTCCTCGGTGGTGTACCCGGCCTCGAGCCGGAGCCGCTCGATCTCGGCCGCGAGCTCCGGCACAACCGACGCCCGGGGGCTCAGCACGAACACGCCGTCGAGGTCGAGGACGTCGAGGACATCGCCGACGCCCAGGCCGTACCGCTCGCGGAGCGGTTTCGGGAGCGTCACCACGCCCCGGTCTCGGACCTGCACGGCCGTCCCAACCCGACGTTTGGGTCTCTTCCTGGCGGTGGCTCGGTCTCGAATCGTGGACATATGGGCGTCGGCAGATTTTCTGCACGCCAGTATACGACGGCTCCTTTCAAGCGGGTCCTCTGCTACCGAGCCAAGCCTACCGCTCCCGCATCACGTCCCGACGCGCCACCTGGAGCACGGACCGGACGGCGATCCCGAGATCGCCCGTGGTCCCCGACTCGACGGCTCCCTCGACCTCGCGCCACCAGCCGCTCCCGGACTCCCGGAGCAGAGCGACCGCCTCGGCGTCGAGCACCGCTCGGTCGTCGTCCGAGAGCGCGGCCACGGCGACGTCGAGCTGGCGGTCCTGGGCGTCCCCTTCTTCACCCCCCTGGCGCAAGACGGCGGCGGCGGGAGACGGGAACAGGGCCTGCTGTGCGGCCGCAGCTTTCTCAGCTGCCTTCCGCTGCGCCGCCGTCCGCTTTCGGTTCGCTGCACGTCCGCTCCGCTCGTAGTCACCACGGACGGCGGCGACCGTGTACGCAGCGAGGTTTTTGATGTCGCCGCCCGAGGCCAGCTTGTCCTCGACGAACGAAAGGTTTCGGGACACCCGCTCGGCAGCGAACTCCGCCGTGAGGTCGGCGGCCTGTGCTTCCGTCAGTCCGAACTCGGCGAGACGGCCCCGAACCTCGGCCCCCGGGTCCGGCGCCGCAGTATCCGCCTCCTCAGCGACAGGTTCGATCACGACCTCCAGCGCGGTCTCGTCGAGGGTCGGGCCGCGCTCGACCGAGAACCGGATCGCGGCGACCCGCCGCTTCTCTCGCTTCGTCTCCATCGCGATGCGGATGTCGCTGTGCTCGTTGACCTGCTTGATCGACGGCGTGAGCACCTTCGACCGGAACCGCTTGTACTCGGGGTACTGACCGTCGCCGACGCCCAGCAGCCCACGCCAGTCGTCGAGCCTGATCCACCCGGTGGTCCCCACGTTCAGGAAGCGGAGGCAGTTCTCGTAGAGCGCGAGCGCCGAGCCGGAGCTGAACCGGGTTTGGACAGCGAGGTTGACCCGAGCGTAGATCTGGGGGTTGTAGAGCAGTTCGCGGAGCGGAGCTGGGTAGGCGTAGCGGCACACGCCGCCCTTGATGCGGGCCGAGGCCAGGAACGACCCGACCCCCCACTCCCGCTGGCCCGACGGGTCCAGCAGGTTCCAGGTGATCTTGAGATCGACCAGCGCTTCGAGCGTTCGCTTGAGCGTCTCGTGGTCGTTCGAGTCGTACCCGATCGCGGCGGCGAGCTCGGAGACGCGGACGGTGTGCTCCTTGACCGAGTCGTCCGGCAGTTCCTCGTAGGCGTTGAGCAAGAGCGCGTTGGCCGCCTTCCGCTGCAACAGCAAGAGCGCCCCTTTGACGTGGATCGCCCCGACGTGCTTCTTGACCTCGACGTTGTTTCCGGCGATGAGCATGCCGAGGGGGCTACGGGCGGGGACCCGTGGGGGGGATGGTGGGGAGGCTAACAACGCCCCCACGCTCCCGCAACCGGCCTCGACATCGCGCTCCGACTGCTCGACAGCGCCTCTCGGCGTCAAAACCTGCCTACGCTGGCCATTCGCAGCGTTCCCATCCTGTAAACGGGGACCTTTCGAGGTCGTCGTCGCTGCTGACTCATCCTGTAAATGGGGACCTTTCGTCCTGTAAGTGGGGACCTTTGCAGCCTCCTGGTCCAATAATCGGCCAACAGGCTCTGGAAAGGACGATTTCGTCCCTGCCGCCCGATGACTCCCCGCCCGTCCTGTAAACGGGGACCTTTCATCCTGTAAGTGGGGACCTTTCATCCCGTAGACGGGGACCTTTCGTCCTGTAAGTGGGGACCTTTGAGGCTGCATCGTGTTGGGGCGCAACGAGATGCGCCAGCTAAACGTATTAAACTCTTCTAAACGTTCTAAACGACGACGAGGGCCGTCGTTCTTTTTGAAAGGGGTCAAGGGATGCCTCGCTGGGCCAATCGTCGCCGACTCTGGACATCGACGCGAGACCGCTGCTCTCTCCTCACCCGACTAGCTGGCGCTCGATTTGGAGAAGATCCTCGCAGCCAAACCGCCAGCGCGACGGACCTCGGATCGACAGCCAAACCGCCAGATCGGACTTCGTAGTGGACGTGGGGACCCGTCGAGATGCCCGCTCCTGCTCCCACTCCCCCGCTGAAACCGATGATGGCACCACGACGGACACCGAGGCCTGCTCGGAGGCCAGCAGGCAACGAGCTGAGGTGCGCGTAGAGCGTCGAGGTGGAGAGAGAGCCCGAGATCCGGTGTCCTACCTCGACGGCTAGACCGTACCCGCCGCGACGGCCGACCGAGAGCACACGACCCCGCGCCGTCGCTACGACGGGAGTGCCAACGGGCACGGCGAGGTCCACGCCCCGATGAGGACGGACCTGTCCCGTCACCGGGTGGATCCGTGTCCCGAACGGGGACGAGACGGGACCCCTGACGGGGAACCCCAACGGGACCCTCCCCCTACGTCGAGGACCCAGCCGTCGGCGCCTCTGGCGTCGAGCTGGGGCAGCGTCGGTGGTGTCGGAAGGAGGCGCCATCCGATGGCTCTCTCCATCAACGCCGTATAGAATCGCGCGCGTCTCGGATACCCCGGCCCGGCCGACCGCGTCCGCTACACCGGCGAACGCCTGGCGGACCGAAGCCCCGCTGGCGTCGCCCACTGGCGAGCGGCCGACCTCCGAGATCAGGGCCAGACCGGTGAGTGCGACCACGCCCCCGACACGAACGGCGCGCTCCGCAGACGTGCGCCGCGCCCAGAGTTGACGGGCCGCGACTCGTGCCACGACGAAGAGGCTCGGCCACGGCGACTTCGCGAGCGCTCGGAGTGTATCCCACAGCCCCGCAGATCTCGCTACGGAGGTGATGACGGGAGGAGTATCGGACGAGGTAGGAGTCACGAGGAACGGCTGGGTGCAAGGAGCACAAGCGCGAAACCCGACCCCGACCGGACACGCCCAGACCCCCGCTGTCCGGTGCAGCCCCGGAACGGCGCTCTCTCCACACCGAAGGGCCACCCAAAACGACGGGCAAGTAGTGTTTTCCTGTGCAGGAAAACGTCCCGGCCCGCCGCCGGTCCTCTCCACCTCTCAGGCATTCGCGGTCGGCTCTCCCCTCCGGGTCGGTCCGACGCTCATGCTGACGACGCCCCACCGATGACGCCCTCCCTTCCCGACTCCGACCGTCCCGAGGGCGCGTCGGAACCGCCCGTCGAGGAAGGGGCTCGCCGCCCGAACCGGCGGGGCGGACGACCGAAGAAGACCGAGGCCACAGGCCGTGCCTCCCGCGTTCATGTGCTGCTGACGGTGGCCGAGAAGGCGCGCGTTCGGGAGGCCGCTCTTCGGGGCGGGCTGTCCATCTCCGAGTACGTTCGGCGGCGGACGCTGGGCCGCCCGGTCACGTCGCGCGTGGACGCCGACGCCGAGCGCCAGCTCCGCCGGATCGGTGTCAACCTGAACCAACTCGCCCGCGTGGCGAACGCGGCCGGACAGGTCGAGCGTGGCACAGATCTCGACGCGCTGGTCGCCGAGATCCGCCGCGCCATCGGCGTACTCCAAGGCGGAGGCTCGTCGCCGGGCGAGCCGTGATCGGGGCCGCGAGCACGGGCGCCAGCTTCCGCGCGCTCGGCACCTACCTCGTCGGCGACGAGGGCCGGGTGGGATGGGTCGAGACCCGCAACACGCTGGCCTCGGACCCCCACGCCGTCGTGGCCGAGATGGAGCGCGACGTGGCGCTCTCCCGGAGCCGGGTCGAGAAGCCGGTCTACCACCTCGCCCTGTCGTTCGACCCGACCGACGCCCCGACGCGGGACGAGCTTCGGGGTGCCATCGACCGGACGCTCCGGGACCTCGGACTGGGCGACCACCCCGCCTTGGTCGTCGCCCACACCGACACGGACCATCCCCACGTCCACGCGATGGTCAGTCGGGTCGGGGCCGACGGGAAGGCGTGGTCCACGTCGTTCTCGAACCGGCGGCTCCGGGCGTCTGTCGAGGCACAGGAGCGCGAACTCGGCGTCCGGTGGACGGGCCGGAATGCTGACCTCGCCCGGACTCCGGCTGCGGAGAGGGAGCCGGGGTTTGCCGCGCGCGTTCGGTCTCTCTCGCTCGCGGATCTCCAACAGACCACGAGTTGGCGCGACCTCGACGCCCGGCTGGCGGTCCACGGGCTCCGCGTCGAGCGTCGCGGCCGGGGCGCCGTCGTAACTGATGGGACGCGAGAGGCCAAGCTCTCTTCGGTGTCACGGAGCGTGAGCCGACCGAAGCTGGAAGCCCGACTCGGCCCTCTCCGAGCACACGAGCAGGGGCGAGAGGTACCTGCGCCCCGACCTCCCGAGAAGACAAGCGCGTCGCGGTCGCTCGCCTCATCGCGCAGGCAACCAGGAAAGGCGCTCAGACCGTCCAGGTCGGCGCTCAGAGTCGGGAAGGGAGTCGTTCGGTCCATCGACCTCGACGGGGGCCAGAGCGGCGACGAGCGGCTCGCGGGAGCGCCGAAGACCGTAGCGTCTCGTGCCATGCGGCGCGCGGGACGCCGAGCCGCGAAGCGCGTCGTGTCCGAGACCGCGAAGACTCTCACGCAGCGCACGCTCGCTCGGCGCGCTGCGCACCGCGACCTCCGGCCTGGCGGCAGGATTGATAGGCTCGTGGCTCTCGTCGCCGAGCGCGTCCGCCTCGGTCGCTTGACCCACCAACGGGCCGCCGTGCTCGGGGTGGGGACGAGGGAGAAAGAGCGAGCCGTCGCAGAGGTGGCTGGCCTCCGCGACCGATCCGAGAGGGCTGGACAGGCTTTCACTCAGGCGCTCGGCTCCGTCTATCGTGACCCAGCCGCTGCCGCACACGCCTTCGCGCAATCCTCTGTGAGGGAAGGGGTGCAGGCCGCCACGCAGAGGCTGTCATCATCGCCGGAATCGTTCGGGCAGCTTCGCACCTCGAAGCCGCGAGGTCTCGCAGGAGTGCTTCGGTCATCGTCGGACGATGCGGCCCGAGCGGCGGCGCCAGCGGCGTCCAGAGCGGGTGCTGCGTATCTCCAATCGAATGCGGCCTACGTCGCCGGAAGCGGACCGTCCGGTGCTCCTACGGGTCAAGCGTCGGACTTGGCCACGGCCGTCGCGCGTCGTGAGTCTCGCATCCGGACCCGCTTGTCGGGGAAGCCTGGGCGGGGAACGATGGGACGGCTCGACGCCCGGATCGCTCGGGCCTTCCGCCAGGTCGGGAGCGTTCCCGGTTCGAGGTCCAACACGACACTCGGTCCGTTGCCCAACTCCAAGGTCAAGCCCATCGCGAAGACGCGCCAGGCGGCGCGGGTGGGACGGGCGACCAGCGTTCGGCTCGGGACGGTCGGCCTCGGTGTGGCGGCAACTGCGGCCAGATCGCTCGTCCGCGGGCTCGGGCGCTAATAGGCGAGTGCCCTCTTCCTCTACGGCCGCGCCGTCAGGAGCACTACCGAGCGCACTGGTCGAAAATCCCGATCAGCGCGAGCACGAGGACACCGAGGCTGAACGGGCGGGGGGCGTACCGGTACCAGCGCATGGAGCCGGAGGAAGGGAACGGCCAACGTAGCCGGACCCACCGCCAGCGGCGCGTCACCCGGCCCGCTGACGGAACGCGCGGTCGGCGTAGAACGCGACCCGGCGCGCCAAGACGGGCTGCTGCCCCCGGACCAGCAAGAGCTGGTCGCCCGCGTCCAAGCGCCGCAGTTCGTCGGGCGTCGCCAGCGGGCGGCCCGTCTCGCGCGAGCCGACGTTGGACGACCGCGACGTCCGCTTCCCCCGGCTCCGCCCGGACCCCGTCGAGCGGTCGAAGACGGTCGCGGTCCCCGCCATCTTCGAGAGGTACTCGGCCGTGAACTGGTCCGTCGTCCCGAAGGCCTGGACCACGTCGGCGTTGGCGACGAACGTCTCCCAGTCCTTCGGGTAGAGCCGCCGGAGTTGGCCGAGGTCCTGCAAGAAGGGCCACACCTGGACGCCGTACCCGGCCATGAGCGAGACGGCCCGGCGGACGGGTGGCATCGGGCCGAGCTGGGCGAACTCGTCCAGCAGGAACAGCGCGCGCCCCGACGCGGGCGGGGCGCCGCCTGCGAGCGGGCCGAGCCGGGCGACGGCCGCGAGCGCCGTCGCGACCGAGAGCCGGAGCCAGCGCGAGAACGCATCGAGCCGGTCGGGCGGGAGCAGGAGGTAGACCGAGAGCCGCCCGCCCCGGAGGTCTGCCGGGTCGAACGTCGAGCGGGCCAGCACAGTCGCCATCCGGGGCGAGTCGAGAAAGTGCGTGTGGCTCTGCGCCGATGACACGACGCCGGACCGCTCGCGGTCGGCCTTCTGCAAAAGCCGGTTCGCCGTACGGCGCACGACCGGGTCGCCGGAGCCCGCCATCGAGCCCAGGAGCGCCTCGAAGTCGTCGGGCGCCGCCGTCAGGTGCTCGCGGACAGTCAAGAGCGAGCGGCGGTCGCCCGGCTCGGTCCGGGCGACGTAGAGGATGACGCCCGACAGCAGCGCCTTGGCCTCGTCGGTCCAGAACCGGTTGCCTCCGTCGTCGCCATCGACGACGAGCATCTCGGCGATCAGAGCCGCGTCGTCGGGTGCGTCCGGGGAGCCTCCCAGTCCACCCGCGCCGATGAGGTCGAGGGGGTCGAGCCCGCCGCGCTGGACGCTCCCCGGTCCGTGCTCGCCTTCCAACAGGCCAGCGGGCGCGAGCCCGAACGGGTCGAGCGCGACGACGCGGTGCCCCAGGGTCTCGGCCCGCCAGCGCGCGGTGATCGCCAGGTTCTCGCCCTTCGGGTCCGTCACCAGGACGGGGCCGGGGTGGTCGAGGAGGTTCGGGACGACGGCGCCGACGCCCTTTCCGGCTCGCGTCGGGGCGACGGTCAGGACGTGGCCCGGCCCGTCGTAACGCAGAAGCGGACCCGCCTTGGTCCCCCCTCCCCTCTTTTGCCGTCCCAGGACGAGCCCGCCCTCGGACCGGAGAGAGGCCCCGTCGTCCCACGCGGCCGTCCCGTGGCTCCCAGAGGCCCGGAGCGGACCGGGCGACGTGAGCGCGGCGACGAGCCCGAGCGCGACGAGACCGCCCAGAGAAGCCGCGAGGACGGCGACCTGAACGTCGGGCGAGTCGGCGCCAGAGGCTCTCACGGCCTGCGCCATCCACCGGGCACCTGCGTCGGGGCCGTAGACCGGGCCGAGCCCGACCGGCGTGGCGACCAGCGCGCCGAGAGCGAGCGCAGCGGCCCCCGCACGTCGCCCCGACACCGCCAATCCGAGCATCGCCAGCACGGCGATCGCCAGCGCCACGCGGACGGTGACCAGTGTCACGCCCTCCGCTGCCCAGACTGGCGGACCCAGCGCGGGGTGGAAGCCCGCCCGCCACGCGAGCGCAGCGGCGGCGTAGAGCCCCCCGACGACCACCGGCACGACGACGAGGGCGATGAGCGCCAGCGGAGACCGGCGCGACGCGCCTGCGACGGCGGACGCTCCCGGACTGGCGACGGCGCCCACCGCTACCGCGCCGCCGGGACGCGGGCGCGGGAGAACCGCCCGACGTCGCCCCGCTGGCGGTATGGGGCTGCGAAGGCGAGGTCGCGGGCGAGGAACACGTAGAACCGGAAGCCCGGACGGATCGTGACCGTCGGCTGCACGTCGAGGTCGCGGCGGATCACCTCGGTCGCCACGCGGGACAGCTCAATGGCGATCTGACGCGCCGCCGTCTGTTGCGGACTCTCGCTGCCGAAGGCACCTCCGTCCGACGGCGCCGCCAGTTCCACCCCCGCTCCGACGGCAGCCAGCATCACGGCCGAGCCGAAGAGTCGGCCCGTGTGCCGGTCCACCCGGTCGCGGAGCCCGGCCTGGCCCTGGAGGTCCTGCGTCGGGAGGCCAGGTAGCGACACGCTCCGCCCGTCTGGGAAAAGGAGCCGGGTCCAGGCCACGAGCGCCCGGTTCTGACCGTAGGCCACCTGGTCGTCGTACTCGCCGATGAGGCGGGAGCCCGCCGGGATCAGCACGTCGCGCTGGGTGCGGCTGTCGTAGACGTTGCGCGTCACCTGGGCCACGACGGCGCCGGGCAGCTCGGAGCTGATCCCGGTCACGAGCGCGGCCGGGACGACGGTCCCCGCGCTCAGCACCAAGCTGTGCTGGGGCCGCTCGGCCTGGACGGCGTAGGCTGTCGGGCCGAGCGCCGAGGTCCGCTCGCGGAACGCTTGGCGCGAACCCGCCCCCGGACGGATAGAGGTGTCGCCGGACTGCGCGGGCGGGGGAACGTCCACGACGACCGGCCCGCTGACGGTGTTCGTGACCGGGCCGGTGGGTGGAGGCGCTGTGCTCGTCGACGGTGGGGCAAGCGCCGCCGCGATCGCTTGCAGCTCGTAGATCTCCTGCTCGGCCTCGGGGCTCAGGCCCTCGGGCATCTCCGGCCGGCCGTCTTGCGGGCGGACCGGCGCGCCCGTGCCGACCAGGAGCGGCGAGCCGATGGCGCGCTGGAACGAGGCCTCCAGCGGGTCCGTGTCGCGCCCCGAGCGCCGGGACGGCGCCGGAGTCCGGCCGACCCCTCCGCTCGCGCTGACGGGGGCGGGAGTGGGCCGTGTGGCAGCGTAGTCGGTCGAGGGCGATCCAGCGTAAGGCTCCGCGACCCCGTATGCGTAGGGATCGGCATATCCGTACGGATCGGCAAGGGCGTCGCCGTAGACCGGCGGCTCGGCTTCGAGCGAGCCCGCCCCGTCGTCCGTCTGCCGCTCGATGAACTCGGGCGCGGCCGTCGTCGGGCGGGGCGCGTCGGGACCCGGCCCCGCGTCGTCGCCTCCGGAGAACAGGACAAGCAGGAGCAGCACCGAGGCGCCCGCGATCAGGAGGCCCGCCAGCACGACGCGGCGGTCCACGCGGACGGGGACGTACCGCCCGTCGTCCAGCGGAGCTTGCGAAAGGTCCCCGTTTACAGGATGCCCGTTCGGCGGGAGGCCGACGAACTCATTTTGGTCGGAAGCGCCGAAGTCGTCCGCCGGGGCACTCGCGCCGGGCGGCTCGACGGTGAACGGGACACGGTCGTCGAGTGGGGCGTCGCCGCCAGCCGGGAGGGAGGGATCGTCGTGCGACATTGGAGCGGGAGCGTGGGTGGAACGGAGGTCAGTCGACGCGGAGGAGGCGAGCCGTCCGCTCGACCTGGCGGCGCCCGCCGAGGCCGAGGAAGCCCGTCCGCACGGTCGCCCCGAGCACCAGCTCAGCTTCGCGGACGGCCCGGTCGGTCACGTAGTAGCCGCCGCGGTAGGCGTAGTTGAACACCTCGCGGTCGCCGCCCGGCCCGATGGCGTAGAGGACCGGGACCTCGCCGCCGCGCACGGCTCGGCGGCTGAGCTTGACGTAGGCGTGGACGCCGTCGTCGAACACGCGCTCGACCGCCTCCACCAGCTCGGGGTCGCCCGTGACCTGGTAATCGAAGTGGAGGTCGTCGAGCGAGGCGGGCGCGTCGGCATCGAGGACGCCCACGGGGCTCGGGACGGGGGCCAGGCGTGCGACGCCGGGCTGGGCGTCGGCCGCCACGTCGTCGGGGTAGTAAAACCGAATGTGGCGGGCGTAGCGGGGCTGAGGGTTGACCTCGCCGTCCCCTCCCCTGCTCCGGGCACGCGATGGACGCGGGGCCGAGTCGAGCGTGACGTGGTAGACGCGGCGGTCGGTCGAGACCACGAGGTTCGTCGTCACGTCGTACGCCAGAGGCTTGACGACCACGAGCGGCGTCCGCCCGGCTGGTCCCGTGTGCGTCTGCTCGACGGCGAACCGCTCGGTGTCGCCCGCGACGACGCCCAGGACCACCTCGCCCGGTTGCAGCTCGACGACCGATGCCCGAAGCGGCGCGCAGGCCAGTACCGGCTGGCTGTGCCCGAACGGGACCACCATCACCGTCGACTGGCGGAGCACGCCCGCGCGGCCCGTCCGCTGGTACTCGCGGACGAGCTCGCCGAGCGCCTCCTCCATCTGGCCCGGCGTCACGACCACGGCCCCCTCGGTGAACCCGTCGCCGACGGGTTGGCCGCTCGGTGCGGTGGAGGCGTTCGCGTCAGCCTCCGAGAAGTCGACAACAGACGCCGCCTCGGGAGGTGTGTCGGGTGCCTCCTGTGCGAAGGCAGCGTGGGAGCAGAGAAGGCCGACGACGAGCGCGGCGAACAACCGCCAGCGGCGGAGCGGGGCGGAGTGTGAGGTGGTCATCGGAGGTCTGGGGTGGATGGAGGCGTGGTGTCGCCCGGCGCGCGGACGGTCTGGCGAGGACGGCGGACGGGGCGTTCGGTGGGCCGCTCGGGCTCCGCATCCGGCTCGTCGATATCGTCGTCTGGCTCGGAGCGGATGGTCTGACCGGCGAGCGGGCTCCACGACAAGTCAGTCACGAACACGCCGAGCGGGTTGCGCTCGATGCCTTCGGTTGTCGTGGGCGGGGCGAGCGTGACCGAGACGTAGCCCTCCCACGCTCGCTCCCGCTCGCCGCCCTGGGTCGAGGTGTCGGTCTCGTTCCACTGGACCCGGTACGTCCGGCCCGTCCCCTGGTCGGTGCCTGGCACCGGGAGCACGGCCGTCACCTCGACGGCCCGCCGGAAGTCCTTGCCCAACCGACGCGGGTCGTTCTGCGGATCGGAGAAGTAGCCTTCCAGGAAGTCGCGGGCGTCACCGGCGACGTGGGCGTAGGCCCGGTAGACGGCGTCGCGCTGGGCGACCGGGTCGGCGTAGACCGTCCGGATGTTGGAGACGAACGACGAGAGCGCGGCCACGACGACGCGGTCCTCGGCAATCGTCGCGGCGTCGGCAGGCGCGATGGCCTCGGCCCGCCCGACGCGGTCGACCTCGACGACGTAGGGGACGACCCGGCTCTGAGTTGCGAGTGCGACGAGCCCCGCGACCGCCAGCCCCAGGAGCACGAGCGAGAGCGCGGCCACCCACTGCCAGTTCCGCTTGCCCTTGGCGAGGTCGGAGAACTGGCGCGTGAACTCGTACCGGCCCCGGAGGACCTCCGGCGGCGTCGGGCGCTCGTGTGCCCAGCCGGGGAGCGCGCCGTTCGTGGGCGCGCCGTCGCCAGAGGCGTTCTTGGATCGAGCAGATCGAAACAGGCGGGGCATGGGTAGAGGTCTAGGGGGCTAGGCAGGTAGGTGGGCTAGACCGAGTTCAGTGCCTTCTCGAAGCCGACCGACAGGTCGCGCGTGAGCGAGGTCGAGACCTTGAACGGGACGTAGGTCACGAGCACGGTGAACGTCACCGCCCCGCCGAGCACGGCCATCATGGCGCCGAGGTCGTCGGGGTTGGCCTGGATGATGGGGAGCCACCCCTGGGCCACGTCGGTCCCGATGGCGACGAGCAGGAATAGGCAGAACAGCCGGATGCCCAGGTTGAAGACGTAGGCCACGAAGCGGTCGGCGAGGTTGGCCGTCCCTCGGAAGGCCGAGAACCCCAGGACGAGCGCGCCGACGGCGAGCGCGATGAACGACTCGACCAGAACCACCACGACGACGGCCGCGATGAGCGCGAACATGAGCAGTACCAAGAGCGCCGCCACGGCGACCAGTACGGCCGTCACCAGCACGCTCACTGAGACGTCGAGCAGGCCGACGCCGTCGAAGAACGCGGCCACCATCTCAACCGAGAGCTCGGTCCCGAGCCCCAGCACGTCGCTTGGGCTCACCGTCCCGGCCGTCACCGTCCCCCCTGCCGCGACGAACCCGTTGAGGACGGGCGGAAACCACACGTCGAACGAGGCGATGAGCGAGAACGCGAACGCGAGCCACGCCAGCTTGACGACGAGCCCCGTGAGGACGCGGTAGGGTCCGTCCTCGCGGAGCGTCCACAGGATCGCCGACAGCGCGATCTCGATGATCGCCAGAGTCCCGAACGTCCCGCGCGCGATGGCGAGGAGTCCGGGACGGGCCGCGTCGACCGCCGCGCGGAAGTCGTCGACGATCGTGTCGAGGACGGGCGGCGCCTGGGCGGACGCCTCCGTGCTCAACAAGGTGAGAGCAGCGAGGGCCGCGACGCCCGCCAGTCGGAGCCAACAGCCCGATCCCCCGACGGCCCAGGGCGCGTCGGAGGACGGGAGGCAACGGCAGACGCGAGAGCCCAACGACCGAGAGGTACACAGCGGAGTCATAGGGCGGCGCGTCGAGCGTCGTCACGAGGGAGCGCAAGCGGCTGGGTCTCCGGGTTAGAGGATCGGGCGCGATCCGTAGTCCCGGCCGCCGATGCGGCGGGCCGACGCCCGGCTCCGGGCGGCCACGTCACGAGCGACGGCCGTCGCGTAGGCGCGCTGGGCGGCCTGCGATGCCTCAGCGCGGGCCTGCTGGTCGACTTGGAGCATCGTCACCTGGCGCAGCAGCTGAGACTCCTGGACGCCGTAGGCCTGGACGGTCCCCTGGACCTCGGCGATCTGCTGGGCCGTGGTCGCTGAGCGGATCTGGGACTGGAAGCCCGTCAGGTCACGGCGAGCGGCTTGGAGCTGGACGGCGTGCTCACGCAGCGACCGCAGGGTCCCGAGCGAGCCGTCGAGCTGGTTGGACAGCCAGGTGTCGGTCGTGCTGCGCGTATCGGACACGTCGACGCCGGTGTAGACCCGGTAGAAGTCGGACGGGAGCGAGGCCGAGGAGTAGGCCACCTCAGCGCCCGAGACGAGCGTGGCGTCGACGGCGGCCATGAAGCCGGTCACGTCGCGGAGGTTGTAGCTCCGGAGCTTCTGGATGTTGTCGCGGAAGGCGCGGAGCTGGTCGCGCTGGGCGGTCAACTGGTTGACGATCTTCCGGCCGTTCCAGACGCTTTTGGCGATGTGGGCGGGGTCGATGACGGCCCACTGCGCCTTCGCCTCCTGGGCGGGCGCAACGGCAAGGACGAGGAGAGCGAGGGCGTAGACGGCCCGGCGGAGTGAGGTCGGCATGACGGCAAGGGTGTGAAGGGGGGCACCGTGCAGAGGCGCGATCTCAGTCCCTCACCGGACACGTCCGACCAGATCGGTTCGCGTCACCCTCGCTGTCGTCGCACGTAGTCGATTCCCACCTCCTCCACAGGGAGGCGGCGGACGATCCGTTTCGGAGACGCGACGCAAGAGCTACCGCCTCGCTACTCGCTGAACAGCCGGGCGTCGAACTCGAACGGCTCCTGCCCGACGACGCGGATCTCGGACGCGGGGTGGCGAGGGTTGAGGAGCAGGTTCCGCTCTTGGGGAACGACGACCGACGGGACGACGAGGACCGGGCCGCCGGAGGCCACCCACTCCTGGCCCAGCCGCACGGAGACGTCAGGGTCCTCCCAGTCGTCCGGCAGCGCATCTCCCTCGAACGCCGCAAACGCTGGCTCCGCGATCTCGTCGGGGACCTCGATCTGGAACGCCGTGAGGTCGTCGGGCAAGAGGTCGGGGTCGGCGTGGACCAGCGATTCCAACACGGCGAGCGACAGGTGCTCCGACGTGTACACGACGGGCGTCCCCGGCTCATTCCAGCGCCCGCCCCGCCGCCGCGCGCCCTCGCCGTCGAGGGCGGGGTAGACTGCCCGCGCGAGTCTCCAAACGGTCACAGCGCTCAGGCGTAAACACCGTAGGCCAAGCGGTCCAGGACGGCCTCGACCGTCCTCGCGCCCTGGTCGGTCGTGAGGAGGTCGAGCGGCTTCGCCCCGCCGAGCTCCCGGTTGGGCCGTCGTAGCCAGGCCCCCGCCTTGTCAGGGTTGCCCAGCGTCTCCTCGGCGAAAGCGACGGCCCGAGCGACACGGGCGACGCGGTCGGACTCGGCTGGGGTGAGCCGTCCGCCCTGCGTCCGTCGGTGACTAAGGGTCCGGCGCGGGACGACGAGCCGGTACAGCTCGGCCGCGTCGAGTGCCCCGCCCTCGACGAGCGCGTCGGCAGTCTCGACGGGGAGCCCGCCCTCGACGGCGCGAGCGAGGTCGAGCGGAGAGCGGATTGAGCGCCGTACGGCGCGGGCACCACCGAGCTGGCGGGCGACATCGGAAACGACCACGGCGAAAGGGGCAAGCTTGCCCAGAGTATAAGGCATGATTGCCCAAGGCGGATTGGGCGTCCGTACTGGACGCTCGCCGACTCCTTACGGGGTATGCGTCACCGCTGTCGGTGTGTGGAACGCGGACTCCAACCGGCTGGTCTGAACGCTCAATCCGCAGAGCCGGAGCCATTCAGCAGGCCATTCATCGCCTTCGGCTTCCGCCAGTCGCGCGGCCTCCCGGACCGTCTCGTCAGCCGAGCGGCCGGGGAGCGTGCCGAGGAACGCCATCTCGAGCGGCCCCAACGCGAGATCGAACGTCCGCGCCCCCGACGGCGAGCGGACGTAGTAATCCCGCTTCTTCTTGGCCCGAGCTAGGCGTG
>NZ_JAVRHT010000002.1:0-176872 GCF_031846415.1 Rubrivirga litoralis
CCCCGTAGCGGTCCACGAGCGCCGTGTGGTCGCGGACGACCGTCTCGAGGAACTCGGGCGCCGGCAGCGGCGACGGGCCGAGCGAGAGCTTGGCCTCGATCGCCTGCTTGGCCCGGTCCGCCAGCGCCGACGAGCGCCGGTCGCGCCGCGAGAGCCGGAGCCGGACGAGCACCGCGCGGAGCGTCTGCACGTCGGCGTCGGAGAGCGCCTCGGCCTCGGGCACGGCGGGGACGTACTCGGGCGGGGTGGGCGGGTAGAGGACCTCGGCGAGCCGGACGCGCCGCCGCTGGCGGATCACGGTCGTCCCCGCCGCGAGGTCGCCCAGCCGCTGCGCCCGCCGCGTGACGCCGACGGCCACGACGGCGACCGTCCCCGACGTCATCGTGACGTCGACGAACCGGAGCAGCCACCGCACGAGGTACTGGCCCAGCGTGGGCTGCGCGCCGTCGAGCCGGGCCACGCGGACCTTGAGCAGCCGCTTCCCCGGCGTCTGCCCGTCGAAGAACACCTCGAACAGGAGGTGGTAGAGGAGGACGGGGACGGCCACGAGGAGCACGACCAGCCACTCGGCATCGGCCCCGGCCCGGCCGAGCAGCCAGAAGAGGAGGAGGGCGTAGCCGACCCAGAGCGCCGTGTCGGCGGCCCACGCGAGGATCCGCTCGCCGAGCCCGGCCGGGGCCACGGCGAGCGCGACGTTCTGCGCGGTCTGGATCTGGAGCCGGTCGTCCACGCGGGGAAGCTACGCGGGCGGGGCGGGGTGGCGCCCGCCGCTCCGCCCGAGCGACCTCGTACGCGTGGGGCGGTAGCTTGGCCCCCTGACCTCGGTCTGGCACGACGCCGGACCGTCTTCATCACCCACCCCCCAGTCCCATGAAAACCACCCTTCTTGCCCTGGCCGTCGCGGTCTCGTTCGGGCTCACCGGCTGCGAGTCCGAGCAGGCCGAGGCCATCGACGAGCGCGGCGAGGCCATCGAAGAGGCCTACGAGGAGCGCGGCGACGCGATCGAGGAGCAGTACGACGACGCCGCCGACCGAGTCGACGAGCGGATCGAGGACGGTGCGCCTCCCGGAGACCGCGCCGACGTGATCGGCGACGGCGAGATCATCGACGAGCCGGGCGAGCCGGACGCCGACGCGCTCGGCCAGTAGACGCCCCGCGTCCGCTGAGCGGGGGCGCCCTGTCATGGGGCGCCCCCGCCTCTGTATTGGCGCCCCGCCCCGCCCGCGCGCCTTGGGCGGGGCGGCCGTCCTACGTCGTCGGTAGGTTCCAGGCCGCCCCGCCCCTCGGTTTTACCCTCCGGGTCCGCCCCGCCCATGCGCGAAGCCGTGTTCGTCCGCCGCCACGCCCCGGACTGGGAGGCGTTCGAGGACCGCTTGAAGGACGGCGGCGACCCCGACGCGCTCGCCGACGGCTACGTCCGCCTGGGCGACGACCTGGCCTACGCGCAGACGTTCTACCCGGGCTCGGCGACGGCCGCCTACCTCAACGACCTCTCGGCGCAGGTCCACGGGCGCATCTACCGGAACCGGCGCGAGGAGCGCGGGCGGCTCGGGCGGTTTTTCGCCGAGGAGGTCCCGCTCGCCGTGTGGGCGGGGCGGCGGGCGCTGCTGCTCTCGCTCGGGCTGTTCCTGGCCGCCGTCGCCGTCGGCGCGTGGTCGTCGGCGACCGACGCCGACTTCGTGCGCCTCATCCTGGGCGACGGCTACGTCAACATGACGCGGGCGAACATCGAGGCCGGCGACCCGCTCGCGGTCTACAAGAGCGCCCAGCCGCTCGACATGACGGTCGGGATCGCGCTCAACAACGTGATCGTGTCGTTCCTGGCCTTCGCCGGCTTTTTCCCCGTGGGCGGGGTGGTCCTGCCCGGGTTCTCGCTGGGGACCGCGACGGTCCTGGTCCAGAACGGGGTGATGGTCGGGGCGTTCGCGCACCTCTTCGTCGGCGAGGGGCTGGCAGGCGAGTGGTTCCGCGTCGTGTTCATCCACGGCGCCCTCGAACTCTCGGCGATCGTGGTCGCGGGCGGCGCGGGGTTCGTGATGGGCAACGCGCTCCTGTTCCCCGACACCTACCCGCGCCTGGCGAGCTTCCGGCGCGGCGCGAGGCAGGGCGCGAAGATCGTCGTCGGGCTGGTGCCCGTGTTCCTGGCCGCGGCGGCGCTCGAAGGGTTCATGACGCGGCGCACCGAGATGCCGCTGGCCCTGGCCGCGCTCGTCATCGGCGGCTCGTTCGCGTTCGTCCTGTTCTACTACGTGTGGCTCCCCCGGCGCGTCGCCCGCCGCGTGGCCGCCCGCCCCGCCGGCCCGCGGGCGCCCGCCCCGCCCGCCGCCCCGCCCGCCGCGCGATGATCTCCCCGTACCGCTTCCCCGACGACGGCCCCATCCGCTTCCGCCGCGAGCGCGACCTGGGCGACGTGATCAACGCGTCCGTCCGGTTCTGCCGCGAGACGTGGCGCGAGTGGCTCCCGGCGCTGGCCCTCATCGCCGGCCCGCTCTACGTGATCGGCGGGGCGCTGGAGTCGTTCGCGCCCGGTTGGGGGAGCGTGGTGAGCGCGTCCGCGGGCCTCCTCGTCGCCGCCGGCGCGTTCGGCTACGTCCGCCTCTACCGCGAGGGCGCCGAGGCGGTCGAGACGGCCGACGTGTGGGACGAGGCGAAGGGGCTGTTCTGGCCGACATTCACGTTCACGCTGTGCTGCGGCGGCGTCTTCCTCCTGCTCATGCTGCCCGTCCTGATCCTCGCCGGGCTGGCCGGGGCCGGGGGCGGAGTGGCCGCGGCGGCCACGGTCGGCGTCGTGGGCGTGCTGGTCCTGCTCGCCGCCCTCCTCGTCCTCTACCCGTACTACCTCGCCGGGCAGGCGGCGCGGCTGCTCGACGAGGACGCTTTCTCCGACGCCGTCCGCCGCGTCCACGGGCTAATCCGCGAGGAGCGGGGGTTCGCGCTGGGGACGTCCGTCGTGCTCCTGTTTATCGTCGGGTTAGGGACCTTCGTGATTGCGGGGATGGTGGCCGGACTCACGTTCCCGTATGCCCTCGAAGGCTCGGTCCCGCTCTGGGCCGGCGTGCTGACGGGGCTGGCCTCGCTCGTCGTGCTCCCGTTCAGCGTGTTCTACTACGTGGCCTCGGCGTTCCTCTACGAGAGCCTGAGCGCGCGCGTCGAGGGGACCGAGCTCGGCGAGGGCATCGAGGCGATCGCCGCCGCGACCGGCCTGGGCGGGGCGGGCGGGGCGGCCCGCTCCGAGCCGCCCCGCCCCGACCTCGCGCACCCCGAGCCGCCCCGCCCCGACGACGCGCCCGCCGACGACGCGTCCCCCGACGACGGGCCGCCGGGCAGGGCGGGCGGGTTCCGCGGCGGCGGGTTCCGGGCGGGCTCGTGAGGGCAGCCGTCGTCTTGGTCGCGCTACTCCTCGCGGGCGGGGCGGGGCGGGCGCAGGAGGCGGGGCCGCCGCCGCCGCCGGCCGAGGCCGCCCCGCCCGAGCTCCACACGGCGCGCGTCCGGCCGCGGGCGGTGCCCGACTCGCTGCTCGGCGCGCTCGCGGCCGACCCCGCGTTCCAGTACGACCGCCCGGTCGCTGAGCAGCCGTCGCTGTGGGACCGCTTTTGGCGGTGGTTTGCCGAGACGTTCCTGAGCCCGGCCCTCGACGGCCTCGTCTCGCGGCCCGTGGCGGCCCTCCTCATGGCGCTCGCGGCGCTCGCCGCCGTGTGGGTGGTGCTCCGGCTCGTGCGCGGCGAGGGCTCCCGCGTCTTCGGCCGCCGCGACCTCGCGCCCGGCGCGTCCGACCCGCTCCTCGACGTCGACGACCTGCAGGGCGTGGACTTGGCGGGGCGGCTCCGGCAGGCGCTCGCGGGCGGCGACCACCGGGCGGCCGTGCGGCTCCGGTACCTGCTGGCGCTGCAGGAGATGGAGGACGCGGGCCTCGTGGTGTGGTCGAGGGAAAAGACGAACCGGACCTACGTGGCCGAGGCCCGCCGTGCCGACGCCGCCGTGGGCGGGGCGTTCGCCGAGGCCACGCGCGTGTTCGACTGGGTGTGGTACGGCGGCCTCGCCGTCGACGCCGACCGCTACGGCCGGTTCGAGGCCCGGTTCGACCGGCTCGACGCCGCGCTCGGCCGCCCCGCCCGGCCCGCGGGCCGGACCGCCGCCCCGCCCCCGGCGGAGGCGCCGCCAGCGGAGGCCGCGTCGTGAGGCGCGCGCTCCCCTGGCTCGTCATCGGCGGCGTGGTCCTGGCCCTCGTCCTCATCGAGGCGTTCCGGGCGCGGCCCTACGACAGTCGGCTCCGCGCCGAGCGGAGCGGGGTGGAGCCGTTCGACGCCGAGGTGTTCTACCGGCTGCTCCCCGCGTGGCTGGGCGCGCCGGTCGAGCCCGTCGACCGCCCGCCGTTCGAGCGGCTGGCGGACACGACGCTGACGGGCACGCTCTACCTGTTCCTCACCGACTCGTTCGAGCCCGACGAGGCCGAGTCCGACCGGCTCCTCGCGTTCGCCCGGCGCGGCAACACGGTCCTCGCCGTGGCCCAGGACTTTGGTGGCCCGTTCTCGTTCGCCCTCAGCGGCGAGGACTCGACGGCGGTCGACGGCCTGGACACGGCCTACGCCGACTTGTTCGGATTCGGCGACCTGGCGGCGACCGACGTGCTCTACCTCCCGTCCGTCGCCCGCGGCCGCGCCTACGCGTTCCCGACGGCCGTCGCGGCCGCCCCGCTCGTCGGCATCGACTCGTCGACGACGTCGCTCGTGGCGACGAACGAGCTCGGCGAGCCCGTCGCCGTGGTCGTCCGCGTCGGGGCGGGGCGGGTGGTCCTGTCGTCGGCTCCGCTCGCGTTCACGAACGCGGCGCTGGCCGGCGAGGGAGACGCGGCGGCCTGGGTGGGCGGCGTGCTGGGGGCCGCACCGGCGCCGGAGCGCGTGCTGTGGGACGGGTTCTACAAGCCGCTCCGCAGCCGGGCTGGCTCGCGGCTGGGCGTGGCCACGCGCGTGCCCGGGCTCCGCTGGGCGCTCGCGCTCGCGCTCCTCGGCGCCTTTTTGCTCGTCGCCTTCCGCGGGCGCCGCTGGCAGCGGGCGATCCCGGTCGTGGCGCCGCCGCCGAACGCGCAGCGCGAGTTCGCCCGCGTGCTCGGGCGGCTCCACTTCGAGGACGGCGACACGCAGTGGCTGGCGCGGCGCAAGGCACTGGCCTTCGAGGACGCGCTCCGCACGCGGCTCGGGATCGCCGACGCCGACCTCTCGGACGGCACGGCCCGCCGCGCCGCCGCCCGCGCGGGCGTGGACGAGGCCGACGCGCTCGCCCTGTTCGCCCGCCTCCGCACCCTCCGCGCCGACCCCTCGCCGGAGCCCGCCCGCCTCCTCCGCGCCGACCGCGACGTCCAAGACTTCCTGGCCCGCGCCGACCTGGGCGCGGCCCGAAGCGGGGCGGCCCGAAGCGGGGCGGCACGGGCGGGGCGGGGCCGGTAGCTTCGGGCCGCCCCGCCCACGTCGACCGCGCCGCCCCGCTCATCCGACCCGCTCGCGCACCCGCCGCGCCCGTATGACGCCTACCGATCCGGACGCCCGCCCCGCCCCGCTCGACACACCGCCCGACGCGCCGCCCGCCGAGGGCGGGGCGGCGCCCGCCACCCCGCCCCGTGTCGCCCCGCCGAACGGGACGGGCGGGGTGGTCGACGACCTGACGCCGCAGACCGACCTCGGCCCGCTCGCCGACGCCGTCGACCGCCTCCGCGCCGAAGTCGGCAAGCTGATCGTCGGGCAGGGCGCATTCGTGGACGAGGTCGTCGCGGCCATCCTCGCCGGCGGCCACGTGCTGATCGAGGGCGTCCCCGGCGTGGCCAAGACGCTCACGGCCAAGCTCGTCGCGCGCGCCAGCGGTCTCGACTACAGCCGCATCCAGTTCACGCCCGACCTCATGCCGGCCGACGTGCTGGGGACGTCCGTGTTCAGCCCCAAGTCGGGCGAGTTCTCGTTCCACCGCGGGCCGATCTTCGCCCAGGTGGTCCTGATCGACGAGATCAACCGGGCGCCGGCCAAGACGCAGGCGGCCCTGTTCGAGACCATGGAGGAGCGGCAGGCGACGGTCGACGGGACGACCTACCCGATGCCGTCGCCGTTCGTGGTGCTCGCGACGCAGAACCCGATCGAGCACGAGGGGACGTACCGGTTGCCCGAGGCCCAGCTCGACCGCTTCCTGTTCAAGGTCCTCGTGGGCTACCCGTCGCTGGACGAGGAGGCCGAGATCCTGCGCCAGTTCCAGGACCACGGCGGCCGCGTCGACCTGGAGCGCGTCCGCCCGGTCCTGACGGCCGACGAGGTCGAGGCCGCGCGCGCGGCCGTCCGCGCCGTCCGCGTGGCGCCGCCCGTGCTCCGCTACGCGGCCGAGATCGTGGCGGCCACGCGGAGCCACCCCGCCCTGTCGCTGGGCGCCAGCCCGCGCGCCTCGCTCGCGCTCGTGACGGGCGCCAAGGCCGTCGCCGCCATGTCGGGCCGCGACTTCGCCACGCCCGACGACGTCGCCGCGGTCGCCGCCCCGGCCCTGCGCCACCGCGTGCTGCTCACGCCCGAGCGCGAGATCGAGGGCGTCCGCCCCGAGACGGTCCTCCAGCGGATCGTGGCCGAGGTCGAGGTGCCGCGGTGAGCGGGACGGGGGACCGGGGACTAGGGACGGGGGGGGAGGAGGGCTCAACCGCCCCGCCCCGACCACGCCGCGCGTCGGGGCGGGGCGGCCCACGCCGACGGGCGGGGCGGCCGGGGGCGAAGCGCGCCCCGACGGGTTCCGCGTCTGCCCGTCCCCCGTCTCGAGTCCCCAATCCCTTCCGCGACCTTTTCCTCCCCCGGCGCTTTTTCGCCGTCCTGTGGTCGCTGGTCGCCCTGTTCGTGGCGGCGGCCGTGTGGGCGCCGCTGCTGCCCGTCGCGGTCGTCGCCGTGTCGGCGTTCGGCGTCCTGGTCCTCGCCGACGCGCTCCTCCTGTGGCGGACGCCCGGGGGCGGGCTGGACGGCGCGCGGGCGCTCGACGACAAGCTGTCGCTGGGCGACCAGAACGAGGTGCGCCTCGTGGTGCGGAGCGGGTACCCGTTCGCCGCGCGCGTCCGCGTGCTCGACGAGGTCCCCGTCCAGTTCCAGAAGCGCGACGCCGGCGCCGTGGTCCCGGTCGAGGCGCGCGGCGAGGCGCGGCTGACGTACACGCTGCGCCCGACGGCGCGCGGCGAGTACGCGTTCGGGACGCTCAACCTGTTCGCGGCGACGCCGCTGGGCCTCGTGCTCCGCCGGTTCCGCACGGCCGCGGCCGAGACGGTCGCCGTCTACCCGTCGATCCTCCAGATGCAGCGGTACGCGTTCCTCGCGGCGTCGGACCGGCTCGAAGAGGTCGGCGTGAAGCGGGTCCGCCGGCTGGGCCAGACGCTCGAGTTCGACCAGGTCCGCGAGTACGTGGCCGGCGACGACCGCCGCCTCGTGAACTGGAAGGCCACGGCGCGGCGGAGCACGGGCGGGGCGGGCACGGGCGGGGTGGCGCGGCTCATGGTGAACCAGTACCAGGAGGAGCGGGCGCAGCCGGTCGTGGCCGCGCTCGACATGGGCCGCGCCATGCGGTCGCCGTTCGACGGCCTCACGCTCCTCGACCACTCGGTGAACGCGGCGCTCGTGCTCCTGAACACAGCGCTGGGCAAGGACGACCAGGCGGGACTGGTCGCGTTCGACCGCGAGGTCCGCGTGGTCGTGCCGGCGGGGCGGCGGCGGGGGCAGCTCCCGGCGCTCCTCGACGCGCTCTACCGGCTGGACCCGGGCTTTACCGACCCCAGCTTCGAGGCGCTCTACGCGGCGCTGCGGGGCCGGCTCCGTCAGCGGTCGCTGGTCCTCCTGTTCACGAACGTCGACACGCGGGCCGGCCTGGAGCGGCGGCTCCCGGTCCTCCGGCGGATCGCGCGGCTCCACCGGCTGGTCGTGGTCCTGTTCGAGAACACGGGCATCCGCGGCCTCCTCGACGACCGGGCGGAGCGGCTGGAGGACGTCTACACGAAGGCGGTCGCCGAGGGGCTGGCCCTGGAAAAGCGCGAGGTCGCGCGGACGCTCGAACGCCACGGCATCGGCGCGCTCCTGACCTCGCCGGAGTCGCTGACGGTCGACGCCGTCAACCGCTACATCCAGATCAAGGCGCGCGGGGCGTTCTAGGCTCCTTCCGGGTTGGTACGGGGTACGGTTTCTATCGCTGTGTTCAGCTCTTGCTGACAGGGTTCGTCCTGGCCTCGTCCATCATCCTAAGCTCCTCCGAGGAGACGGACTCCCTAACCAGCTACAGCGACCACCCCGCCCCGCAGTAGCCGCTTGACGCAGCACGGAGAGACGGTGCGGTTGCCGGCCTCGTGCCTCCTCCCCACCGGGGAGGGCCAGGGGAGACGCGCAGCGGCCACCCCGCCCTTCGGGGCGCAGGCCTCTCAGGACGTGGCTCCAGGCGCCGATCGCCGACGGGGCGGGGCGGGACGAGCGGCATCGGGGCGGCGGCCACCCCGCCCCATCGTTCGCGGCCGGGGCGGGGCGAACGGCGGCGCGCTCTGTGCTCGTCGGCATGGGAACGTGAGAGAGACGTGCAGGCGTCGGGGCGGGGTGGGGGACGGCTTGCGGAAAGGTTCGGATTACTTGAGGAATGCCCTGAGGCGGCCGATACGCGGTTGCAGCCCTGGCACGTACGGGGCGGTAGGGGATACCCTGGTGCAAAGCGCTGTGCCCTGGCGCACCTCCGGGCCGGACGTCTCCTGCCCGCCTCCCACCACACCCTCTCTCTGTGACCTTCGGTTTTTTGTCCCCCCGCCCCGCCCTCCGTCGGGCGTTACTCACTCTCTCCGTCGCCGCCCTCGGCTCCACCGCCTCGGCCCAGCCGTCTCCTTCGCCTCCCGCGGTCACGTTCGACGCGGACGCCCTCACGCGCGCCGCGTGGGACGAGGACCGCGGCTCGCCCCAGTTTCTCGCCGGTGACCTCGGCGTGTTCACCGCGGCGCCCGAGACCGCGGCCCGCGAGTTCCTGACGGCCAACGCGGCCACGTTCGGGTTCGAGGCCGCCCCCGACGTCCGCCTCGTGCGCGCCGAGCGCGACGACCTGGGCCTGGAGCACGTCGTCGTCCAGCAGGAGGTCGGCGGCGTTCCGGTGTGGGGGGCCGAGAGCTCGCTCCACATCGACGCCGACGGCCGGGCCTACGCCTGGGGCGGCGCGCTCCACCCCGGCGCCGAAGACGTCCAGATCCGCCCGGCCTTCCGCGGCGACCGTGCGCTGGCCGAGGCCCGCGCGGCGCTCGGGCCGATCGAGGAGCGGGCGTCGGTCCCGGCCGAGGACGACGCCGACGCCATCGACTGGACGCCGACGGCGTCGCTCGTGGTCTACCCCCACGACGGCGCCTACGTGCTCGCGTACCACGTCCGCCTGTTCGTGGACCGGCCGTGGCCGGCCAACTGGGAGGTGTTCGTCGACGCCCAGACGGGGGCCGTCCTCCACCGCTTCAACTCCATCCACACGATCGACCCGCGGGCGGGGCGGCCCGCGCCGGTCGGCGTGCCCTCGGCGGGCCGTGCACCGTCGTCCTCGCCCGTGTTCGTGGGCGCCCCGGCGTCTGGGTCGGGGCGGTCGCTCTACGACGGGACCGTCCCGCTCGCGACCGAGCGGAAGGGCGGCACGTACCGGCTCCGCGACAAGACGCGCGGGCCGAAGTACATCCGCACGCTCTCGGCCCAGGGCCTGAACTGGGCGCCGGGCGGGGAGGTGACCGACCGCGACAACCAGTTCACGCGCGCCGCGCACCGCGCGGCGGTCAGCGTCCACGCCGCGGCCGCGCGCACCATCGACTACTACCAGGACACGCACGGCCGGAGCAGCTACGACGGCAAGGACGGCTCGATCACGTCGACGGTCAACTTCGACTTTTTCCCGGGCGGCGTCGGCTTTAACGGCGCGTTCTGGAGCGGCGAGCAGATGATCTACGGCGACGGCGACGGCGAGACGTTCTCGCCGCTCGTGGACCTCGACATCGTGGCCCACGAGCTCACGCACGCCGTGACGCGCTCGACGGCCGGGCTCATCTACGAGAACGAGTCGGGCGCGCTGAACGAGGCGGTCTCCGACATCTTCGCCGTCATGGTCGACCGCGAGGACTACCGCGTCGGCGAGGACTCGTACACGCCGGGCCGCTCGGGCGACGCGCTCCGCTACCTCGATAACCCGGAGCGCGGCGACCAGCCCGCCCACTACGACGACCGCTACACGGGGTCCGAGGACAACGGCGGCGTCCACCGGAACTCGGGCATCGCCAACAAGCAGGCGTACCTCACGATGGCCGGGGGCTCGTTCCGCGGGCAGTCGGTGGAGTCCATCGGGCGCAAGGCGACCGAGCGGATCTGGTACCGGGCGCTCACGCGCTACTTCACGGCGTCGACCGACTTTGCCGGCGCCCGCGAGGGGACGCTCCAGGCCACGGCCGACCTGTACGGCTCGGGCTCGAAGCAGTACCGCGCGGTCGCCGACGCGTGGGCGGCCGTCGGCGTGGGCGAGGCCTCGGAGGCCGCCCCGCCCACCGCCCCGCCCACGGCGCCCTCGTTCCCCCGCACGACCGTGTGGTACTACCTCGAGAACCTGGCCACGGCGGAGCGGCTCGACACCGACGGCGACCGCCGGGTCGACGTCGACCGCGGCACGGCGACTGACAAGCAGTGGCGGTTCGAGAGCGCCGGCGGCTCGTACTGGTTTATCGAGAACCGGCGGACCGGCAAGCGCCTCAGCACCAACGGGTGCAAGAGCGACGTGCTCACGACCGGCGGGACGTCCGACGCCCAGCGGTGGAAGCTGGTCGACGCCGGCGGCGACCACTACTACCTCGAGAGCAAGGCGTGCAAGCGGTACCGGCTCGACACGGACGGGAACCGCAGCCCGGTCGACGTGAACCGCGGCAAGGCCCGCGACAAGCGGTGGGCGTTCGTCGAGGGGCGCTCGTTCAACGGCGTCCTCGCCGCCGAGCCCGCGGCGCTCGTCGCGGCCGAGGCCGCGGTCGACGTGCTCGCCCTGCGGGTGTACCCGAACCCGGCCCACGCGCAGGCGACGCTCGCGCTCGACGTGCCCGAGGCCGGCTCGGCGCGCGTCGTCGTGGTCGACCTGCTGGGCCGCGAGGTGGCCTCGGTCCTCGACGGCGCGGTCGAGGCTGGTCGTCGGCAGATCGCGCTGGACACGGCTGGGCTCCCGGCCGGCGTCTACGTGGTCGTCGCCGACGTCGCGGGCCAGCGCCTGACGGAGCGGGTCACGGTCGTGCGCTAGCCGCCCCGCCCCGTTCACCCGGTGCGACGAGCGCCCCCGCCCCGCCCGGGCGGGGGCGCTTTTTGTTGCAGAGGGATGGGGGATGCGCGCTCCGCGCGCTCGGGATGGGGGATGGGCAGAGGCGCGGCCCGGACCGCCCCGCCCTCGGCACGGGTCGAGGTGCGGTCTGGAGCCACCCCGCCCTGGGCGGGGCGAACTCCGAGGGCGGGGCGGTCGAGGGGCGGGGCGGGCACCTTCCGCTCGCCGCTCGCCGCTCGCCGCTCGCCGCTCGCCGCTCGCCGCTCGCCGCTCGCCGACCTTCCGCCCGTTTTTCGCCGCGGCCCATTGCGCGGGCGGGGCGGGGTGGGGACCTTCCGCCCCCCCTCGCCCACGCTGCCCGCCCCGCCCATGACCGAGTCCCCCGTCGTCGTCGGCTGGCGCGAGTGGGTAGCGTTCCCCGACGTGGGCCTGCTCGCGGTGCGCGCGAAGGTCGACACCGGCGCGGCCACGTCGGCGCTCCACGCCCACAACCGCGAGACGTTCGTCCGCGACGGCGAGCCGTGGGCGCGGTTCGTGGTCCACCCGTTCTTCCGCACCGAGCGGCTGTCGGTCGCCTGCGAGGCGCCGGTCATCGACGAGCGGTCGGTGACGTCGTCGAGCGGGCACACCGAGACGCGCGTGGTGGTCGGCGTCACGCTCCGGCTCGGGACCACGTCCGACGCGCCCGAGTGGCCCGTCGAGGTCACGCTCACCGACCGCCGGCGGATGCGCTTCCCCATGCTCCTCGGCCGCGAGGCCATGGCGGGGCGGGTGCTCGTCGACTCCGGCGCCTCGTTCCTCCTCGGCCGCCCCGACCACCCCGCCTCGCTGTACGAGTGAGCCGGCGGGTCGATGGGCGAGGGTTCGCTTCCGGCCGTTCGCCGGGCCGCCCCGCCCGCTGACCCCGAACCGACTCACTGACCCCACCGACCGACTGACCCACCGACCTATGCGCATCGCCGTCCTCTCCCGGAACCCCGACCTGTACTCGACGCGTCGCCTCGTCGAGGCCGCCGAGGCGCGGGGCCACGAGGTCCAGATCCTCGACACGCTCCGGTGCACGGCGCACCTCACAGCGCGCGGCCCCGAGGTCCACTACGAGGGCGCGCGGCTCGACCCGCCCGACGCCATCATCCCGCGTGTGGGCGCCTCGATCACGTTCTACGGGCTGTCCATCGTGCGCCAGTTCGAGGCCATGGGCGTGTGGACGCTGAACGGGGCTGTCGGCATCACGCGCTCGCGCGACAAGCTCCGTGCCCACCAGTTCCTCGCCCGCAAGGGCATCGCGCTCCCGCGCACGGCGTTCGCCCACAAGGCCGACGACGCGGCCGACCTCATCACGTCGGTCGGCGGGCCGCCGGTCATCGTCAAGCTCCTCGAAGGGACGCAGGGCGTGGGCGTGGTGCTGTGCGAGACCAAGAAGGCGGCCGAGAGCGTGATCCAGGCGTTCCGCGGCATGAAGGCCTACCTCCTCGTCCAGGAGTTCATCAAAGAGGCGGGCGGGGCGGACGTCCGCCTGTTCGTGGTCGGCGACCGCGTGATCGCGGGCATGAAGCGGCAGGGGGCCGAGGGCGAGTTCCGCTCGAACCTCCACCGCGGCGGGAGCGCGTCGCAGATCAAGATCAGCCCGGAGGAGCGCAAGACGGCCGTGGCCGCGTGCAAGGCGCTGGGGCTCAAGGTGGCCGGCGTCGACGTGCTCCAGTCCGAGCGCGGGCCGCTGGTGCTGGAGGTCAACTCGTCGCCGGGCCTGGAGGGGATCGAGACGTCGACGGGCAAGGACGTGGCCGGCGCGGTGGTCTCGTTCGTGGAGAAGAGCCTCGCCGGCCGCGCGGCGTCCGCGTCGTAGCGCGCCCGCCCCGCCCTCACGGCCCGAACTCGACGTCGAGCGCGTCCGCGACGGGCGCGTAGCCCAGGCGGCGGTAGATGGCGTTCGAGGTCGGGTTCGCGAGGTCGGTGTAGAGCGAGCAGAACCGGGCGCCGCCGCCGAGCAGGTGCCGGCTGAGCGCGGCGACGACGCCCGTCGCGTACCCGCGCCCGCGGAGCGGGGCGGGCGTGTAGACGGCGCCGACGCGGGCGCCGTGGGGCGACCGCGCGACGACGGCCGCCATCGCCGCCGCCCCGCCCTCGTCCCACAGCCAGACGTCGCCGGCGGCCACCCACCGCTCGGCCAGGGCGCGGGCGTCGGACGGCGCCGCCCCCGTTTCGGCGTCGAACGCGCCGAGCCACGCGGCCACCGTGCCCACGTCGTCGGGTTGGGCGGGGCGGGCGCGCCCTGCGGCGGGGCGGTTCGGCGGCACGAGGCGCGTCAGCTCGAACACGCGCTGGCGCATGCCAGGGCGGGCGTGGACGCCGTGCCGCCCCGCCCACACGCGCCCGAACGCTTCGGCGAGGTCGGGCGGACCGAGCACGGCGGGGAGATCGCCGAACGGCTCGGCGGCGTCGGCCACGAGCGGGAGCGCGGCGGGCGGCATCCGCGTGAGCACCAGCTTGTGCGGCGGCGTCCGCAGCGCGGCGCCGACCACCCCGCTCTCGTCTTCGACCGTGGCGAGGAGGGCGGGGGCGGGGCGGTCGCTCGCGGCGAGGCCGGCGGCGATCCCCAGCATGAGCGAGTACTCGGCCTCGGCGCGGAGGAGCCACGGCCTGGCGCGGTCGAGGAACGCGCGGGGCGCTCCGTGAACGACGACGCGGGGCGGGGCGGCGGGCATGGCGCGGGCGGGGCGGCCTGTGGTCTCGGCACAGGGTACGGCTCCTCGGTAGGCCTTCCACGTATTCGGTCCCTTCCTGAAATCGGTCCCGAGGTCGCCCGCCCCGCCCGCGGATCAGTGGGCGTCGTGCGCGCCCGAGCCGTGGTCCATCCCGTCGTGGCTGTCGTGGCCGTACATCGCGTTCCAGACGTCGGCGGGGTCGTCGGCGTAGACGTTGAGGTGGGCCATCCACCCGAAGGCGGTCGGGAGGAACCGGCCGCCGAGTTGGTCGCAGGCGGACGGGGTCGCCGTCGGGCTCTCCGGCCCGAACGCGGCCTCGCCGCCGGCGAGCGTGCGCGCCCACGCCGCCTCGTCCCAGATCGGGCGGGGCACGCACACGTTCTGGTGGAGGTGCCACTGCGTGACCGAGAGCGGCACGCGGGCGTCGAGCTCGGCGAGCGGGGCGTCGGCGGGCGCCGTGTACATGGCCCCGAGCAGGCGGAGGCCGCCCCGCCCGTCGCGCTCGTAGAGGAGCGCGCCCGGCGCGTCGGGGTTGATGACGTCCTGCTCGGCGGCCGACCGCTGCTGGTGGATGTAGTGGATGATCTGGAGGCCCGGCGTGGGCTCGGGCGGGAACGGCCGGTAGCCGTCGGCCACGGCGTCCTCGACGTCGCGGTAGCGGGCGATCGACCGGCGCGTCTCGGCGAGGAGCCGGTCGGCGCGCGCGCGGTCGCCCGGCTGGGTCCGCGTGAGCCGCGTCATCGACGCGTGCGGGTCGCCCGGCATCGGGTCCGCCCCGCCCAGAGCGCGGACGTCGGCGGTCGGGGCCGAGATGGCGTCGGCGACCGCGTCGTCTACCATCGTCGCGCACCCGGGCAGCGCGGCGAGGGCGAGGGCGGCGGCCCAGACGGTGGACGCGCGGGCGGGGCGGGGCGGGGAAAACGGCATGGCGGGGCGGGCGAGCGGTCTCGGCGCCTCACCCGCAAAGTCCCTGCCACGGACATGCCGCCCCGCCCCCGACCAAGCAGCCTCTTCGCGGTCGAAGCGGCCTCCCACCACCCCGCTCCGGGTCGGGCGGGGCGGCGGTCTGTTCTACTCCGCCCCCAGCCCGAAGACGGCGTTCGCGAACAAGAGCTGGCCGTCGGCCCAGAAGCCGCGGAAGATCGGGGTGTCGAGGAGGTAGACCACCTCGCCGTCGCCCAGGTCTTCGACGCCGAACACGAGCGAGTCCGTGAGCCGGTCCTGCGCGCGGCGCCCGGCGAACCCGGCCGCCGGCGTGCCGCTGCGGAGCACGCCCACGTTCCACCCGTCGGCCAGGAAGTCGACCGGGCTCGTGCCCTGCTTGACGACGTAGGTGTGGTCGGGGTAGCCGTAGGCGAGCGGGTGCGTCTCGTCGAGCGCCACGCGGTAGACGGCGCCGGGGACGCCGCCCGATACGCCCTCGCGCTCGCGGTCGCCGTAGCGGCGGAGGCGGCCGTCGGCCGTCGAGTCGGGCGCCGGCGCCTCGCGCGTGGCGATCCCGAACCCGTCCTTGCCCGCGAACGCCCGCGCCGCGCCCTCCATCGCCACCAGCCGGCCGCCGGCGCGGACCCAGCCGCGGAGCGCCTCGGCCCGGTCGTCGGTCAGCCACGCGCCGTAGCGGCCGTCCGGGAGCACGAGCACGTCGGCGTCGTCGAGGTCGGCGCGCGAGAAGCCGTCGGCGCGGAGGAGCGTGGCCGGGTAGTCGACCACGCGGTCGAACCAGTGCCACACCTCGCCGAGCGCCGTCGGCGCGACGGGCTCGTCGGTGAGGACCGCCACGCGCGGGCCGCGCGCGAAGCCGACGCGGTTCGAGCCCAGGTCCGCCCCGCTCGTGGCGAACCCGGTCCCCAGCGCCACGGCCGGCCGCCCCGCCCGCGCCGCCGCCTCGCGGACGACGGCGTCGAACCGCTCGCCCAGGCGCCCGTTGCCCGCGCGCGTGGCGACGACCGAGCCGCGCCGGAAGCGGCGGCCCTCGGCCTCGAACGGCTCCGGCACCACGCGCACGCCCACCTCCTCGCGGAGCAGCTCGGCCAGCACGCGGGCGTCCTGCGGGCTCTCCCACGGCAGGACGTAGGCGTAGGGCCGCGCCGCCGCGGGCGCGAGCGGGGCCGACGGCGCCGCCCCGCCCGCGTCGACGGCCGACTCCAGCGCCAGCCCCTCGACGCCGTACACGTAGGGCAGCGCCCACGCCGTCACGTCGTAGGTGACGGAGTCGACGAGCGCCGGCTCGGGCTCGAACAGGACGGCCGCGAGCCGCCCCTTCGGCTGGTCGAGGGAAACGACGAGGTCGCCCGGCTGCACCGTCAGGCGCTCGGGCGGGGCGGGGCGGTCGAGGCCGCCGGCGTAGCGGACGCCGCGCGCCGTCTGCTCCCGCCCCGCCCACCCGTACCGGATGCCCTGCAGGTCGAGGAGCGCGGCCAGCGCCTCCAGCCGCCCGGCGTCGCCGCGCGCGGCGAACGCGACGGCCGGGCCGGCGGGCGGGGTGGCGAACCCGGCGGCGAACGCGCGGCCCACGCGGTCGGCGTCGCCGGCGACGGTGGCGACCGTTTCGAGCCCGGTCGCGACGTGGTTTCGAATGCGGTCGGCCAGCGTCAGCGTGTCGCCCTCTGTTGTGCGGATCGCGAGCCCGGCCCGGCCGCTCCCGCCCTGCTCGTACGTCATGCCCACGGCGCCGTTGAACGTGGGCCAGGTGTCGCCGTAGCCCGGGTAGAGCAAGTCGAACACCTCGCGCGTGAAGTAGAGCCAGCCCTCGCGGTCGAACACGCGGGCGTTCGCGCGGCCGATCTCGGTCTGGACCGCGCGCTGCCACGGCAGCACGCGCGGGTGGAACGGCTCGGCGGCCGGGGCGAAGTAGTACGGGCTGTCGACGCCCTGCTCGTGGAAGTCGACGTGGACGGCCGGCATCCAGGCGTTGTAGACGGCGAGCCGCGCGCGCGTCTCGGGCTGCGTGCCCCACGCCCAGTCGCGGTTGAGGTCGAAGAGGTAGTGGTTGAACCGGCCGCCGGGCCACGGCTCGTCGTGCTCCCACGCCTCGGGGCTGGGGTCGGGCGCGTCGCCGCGGCGCTGGCGGTAGCCGCTCACGTAGCGCTCGCGGCCGTCGGGGTTGAGGCACGGGTCGAGGACCACGACCACGTCGCGGAGCCAGGCGTCGGCGCGCGGCGTGGTCAGCTCGTAGAGCGTCCGCAGGGCGGCCTCGGTGCTGACGGCCTCGTTGCCGTGGACGTTGTAGCTCAGCCAGACCACGAGCTTCTCGGGCGCCGCCCCGCCCTCGGTCGCGCGGAGCGAGCTCCGGCGGACGGCGTCGACGTCGGTCCCCTCGGCGGCGACGACGAGCGTGACGAGCGGGCGGCCTTCGGGCGTCTCGCCGTACGGCGAGAGCGCCACGCGCGGCGACGCGGCGGCCACGGCCTCGACGTAGTCGACGACCCGGTGGTGCGGCGTGAACCGCTCGCCCAGGTCGTACCCGAGGAACGCCTCGGGCGTGGGCACCTGGGCCAGCGCGGGGCCGGCGACGAGGAGGACGGCGAGCGGGGCGAGGCGGAAGCGCACGGGCGGGGCGGAGTCAAAGGGCGGGGTGGGAGCGCGGAAGGTACCCGCCCTTTGGGTCCGCCCCGGCAGGCGCCGCGGGCGACGACTCTGCCGCTCCGCCCCGCCCGGTGTAGACGCGGATCAAGCAAAAGGCCACTTCATCCCGCACGAAGAGAGGCGGGCGGGGCGGGGCGGCCGGTGCCGTGCGCGGAGCCTCCCGCGCGTCCGCTAGGCGGCCCGCGCCCGCCGCCACACCGTCGGGGCCGGCACGTCGAGGACGGCGTGGGCCGCGAACAGGTCGGCCAGGTCGCGGCGGAGCCCGGCGGCGGTGGGGGCCTCGGGGCCGGCGGCGATCTGGTCGGCGACGGAGATCATGAACTGGCTCCAGTCGGTCACCGAGACGCCGGGCCGCAGGGCGGCCGGGTGGGGCAGGGGCGGGGCGGAGCGGAGCCACGTCCACCGGAGCCATGTCTCGTCGTCCCACCCGCGCGCGGGCGCCCCGGCCCCCAGCCGGAGCCAGAGCCGGACGGCCCGCTGGTGCTCGCGGACGGCGGCGGCGAGGGCGGGCAGGCGGTGCGCGTGGCGGACGCGGAGGCCACCGACGGCCTCGACGACGTCGACCGACCGCAGGCGCACCTCCTGGAGCGTCTGGGCCAGCGTCCACCGCTCGCCCTCGGCCGGGCGCCGGACGGGGTGGGGCGGGCGGGCCGCCTCGACGTCGAACTGGAACGAGTACTCGGCAAGGTGCTCGGCGTGCCGGGACGTCGGCGCGGCCTCGACGGGCGGGGCGGGGCGGTCGCGTACGGTCATCGGGGTGGGGGAGGGACCTGCATCCAACCTCGTACCCTTGGGTGACAGCCGCGTGTCACACGGCTTCGGCTCTATGGGCGTCCGCCCAACCGTCCGAGTGCCGCGTCTGCTCCAGCGGCGTCGCCGGCCCGTCGGCGTGCTCGCGCGTAGGTCCGCACGTCCTCCTCGGAGGCGTCGGCGTAGGCGGCGTCGCGGGCCTCGGCTGCCTCGTCCGAGCGCCCCAGCGCGTCGAGCAGTCCGGCCCGCGTCATCCGGTTGCCGAACCCCGGCCGGAGCTCGACCGAGCGGTCGGCCCAGGCGAGGGCGTCGTCCAGGCGGCGGCCGGCGTCGAGCGCGTAGGCGGCGATCTGGTCCCAGCCCTCGGGGAAGAACCCGCCCACGCCCCGCAGCTCGCGCTCCATCGAGGCGAGGACGACGGCCGGCGTGTCGGCCCCGATGCGGACCGGGACCTCCCGCCCCGCCCAGTGGAGGACGAGGGTGGCGGAGTCGTCGTCGGGCGCGTCGAAGCGGTACGCCAGCCGCTCCTTGGGCGGGGCGGCCCGGGGCGTGACGGCGACGCGGAGGGCGTCCTCGCTCGGGTCGTAGGAGTACGAGCCCCACGCCTCGGAGACCGTCGAGAAGATGACGGTCCAGTCCCCGTCGGTCGGGATCACGTGGAGGCCGTAGGTGCCGGCTGGCAGCGTCGCTCCCTCGACCTGGATGTCGGTCGAGGTCGTGAAGACGGTGTTCTCGTTGGCGCCGGCCCGCCACACCTCGCCGTAGGGGACGAGCTCGCCCCAGACGGTGCGCCCGCCGACGGCCGGGCGGTGGTAGTCGACGGCGAGGTCGGTGAGACCGATGGTCTGCGCGACGCGCGCGTGCGGGCTCGCGAGCGGGGCCGCAAGCTGGCGCTGCGCGCTCGCGGCGGACGCGGAGAGGACGAGGAGGACGGCGGCGAGGGCGGGGAGGCGCATGGGGTGGGGCGGGGCGGCGGGGGAGTGTACCGACGCCAGCCGCTCGCACGCTGCCCGTCCTGGTCGTGGCGCGCGGGACGAGACGGCGACGGCCGGCCCCCGCTACGAGGCCGGCCGTCACGGTGCGCGCGGGGCGGCCCCTACGACGTGGGCTCGTCGTCGCGGAGGAACCCGCCGTCGCTGCCGACGAGCGCATCGAGCGTCTTCTCTCCGTCCGGCCCCGCTGTCCGAGCCGCAACTGTCCCCAGCAGTGTGAGCGTGGGCAGGGCGTAGGGCGGGCGGGATCGGGGGGCGCCGTGGGCGGTCGGGGCGGGGCGGTCGGTCGGGGGCGTGGTCATGGTGCGTACTGGTGGGGGTAAAGGGAGTGGAACCCCGCCCCGCCCGAGACGCCGGGCGGGGCGGTCCGAGCGGGTCAGCGGGCGACGGTGAGCCGGGCCGTCTGGACCCCGCCCCCGGTCGCCACGCGGACGACGTAGACGCCGGCCGGGAGCGACCCCGCTCGCAGCGACACCTCGTGGCGGCCCCGGGCGAACGGGCCGTCGGCGGCGACCACGACCTCGCGGCCGAGCGCGTCGTAGACGGCCACGCGCGCCGCCCCGCCCTCGGCGAGCCCAAAGGCCACCGTCGCCTGGCTCGCCGTCGGGTTCGGCCACGCGGCCACCGTCAGGTCGATCTCTCCCGCCCCCTCGGCCGAGACCGCTTGGCCGAACACGCTGAGGAGCGCCTGGCGGAACGCCTGCATCTCGGCCTCCGTCGCCGCGCCCCCGACCGAGCCGAAGACCGCCCGGTCCCGGTCGTAGACCACGGCCGCGACGACGCGGCCGAGCACGGAGGCAACTGGGGCGCCGGCGGCCGCCGTCCCCTCGACGAGCGCGAACGCGCCCGGGTCGTCGAAGAACACGTCGTCCGGGAGCGCCTTGTCGCCGCCCGCCGAGGCGAGGACGTAGACGTCGCCCGGGGCGACGGTCCCGTCGGCGACGGCCGAGTAGCGGACGGTCTCGTCGAACGGGTCGAACGTCACGAACGAGCACGTCGAGAGGTCGACGGCCAGGTCTCCCTCGTTGCGGACGCCGGCAAACTCGCCGGTCGCGTTCATGAACGAGCCGCCGGGGACCGTCGAGAAGTCGTCGGCCATGACCGACGTCGGGGTGCCGTTGCCGTCGGCGTCGAACGAGACCCGCGAGCTCTGCGAGCAGGCCACGGCGCCGCCGCCGTCGCCGTCGCCGCGCTCGAACGCGCCCAGGTCGTCCTGGTCGTCGCCGCGGGGCTCCCCGCGCTGGTCGACCGCGAGCGCCGTCTGGCCGGCGTCGATGGCCGGGCTGTCGTTCAGGAGCGCGTGCGTGAGCGTCGGCCCGCCGTTGTCGGCGAGCGGGGCGAGCGCGGGGTCCTGGCCGAAAATGGCGTTTTCACCCGCGCCATTGAAGGCGCAGTCGTCGCCCCGGTCCTCGACGAGGAGGAACCCGCCGGTGGCGTACCGCCCGAAGCAGTCGTCCCCCGAGCCGGCGGCCGTGTTGTCCCCGACGATCGCGTTGTCGACCGAGACCGTCGCCGACCCCACCAGCGAGCTGATGGCGAGCCCGCCGCCGTTCGCTCCGGCCGCGTTCCGCGCTACCGTCACGCTCTCGAGCGACGTGTCGCCGCCGGGGAGCGTGTAGACGCCGCCGCCGTCGCCGGACGCCGCGTTCCCGCTGACGGTCGAGTTCGAGACTGCGAGCGTGCCCGAGGCGCTGTTCCAGAGCCCGCCGCCCTGCGCGGACGAGTTGTTCGAGACCGTCGTCTGCGAGAGCGTCGCCGAGCCCGCCCCGCCCACGTGGACGCCGCCGCCGTTGCCGGGGTTGGCGCTGGCGATCCGGTTGCCGTCGACCGACACCTTCGAGAGCGAGAGGGTCCCGCCGTCGGCCACCTCGACGCCGCCGCCGGCGCGGTTGGCCCGGTTGCCCGAGACCTCGCCGAGCGTCATCGACACCGACGCGCCGCCGGCCACGAGCACCGCCCCGCCCGAGCCCGCCGCGCCCGTCGCGCCGTTGTCCGAGAACCTCGCCGAGGTGACCGTGACGTCGGCGCCGGTCTCGGCGTAGAGGCCGCCGCCGCCGTTCGCGGCGTCGTCGCCCGTCGCGGTGTTCCCCGCGATCAGGGTGGGGACGTCGCGGGCGGGCTGGACCACGAGCGCCGCGTTCGACCACAGGCCGCCGCCCTCGACGGCCGTGTTCCCGGTGAACGCCCCCCCGTTGACGGTCACGCTGCCGCCGCCGGAGTGGAGGCCGCCGCCGTTGCCCGGGTTCGCCCCGGCGATCGCGTTGCCGCGGACGGCAACGTCGTTGAGCGCGACGGTCCCGCCGGCGTCCTCGATCCCGGCTCCGGCGCGGGCGGCCCGGTTGCCCAGGATGTCGCCGCCGTCGATCAGGAGCGTACCCCCGTTGTTGAGGATGCCGCCGCCCGAGCCGGACGCGCCGCTCGCGACGTTCTCCGAGACCACGACGCCCCCGTCGGCGTCGTCGCCGAGGTCGTCGTTGGGGAGGCCCGCGATCTGCACGAACCCGCCCTGGTTGTAGAGGCCGCCGCCGCCCTGGTCGGCGTCGTCGCCCGTCGCCTCGTTCCGCGTGACGAGCGCGGCCTCAATGCTCACGTTCTGCGCCGCCATCATGTCCCACATCTGGGTCATCATGGCGCCGCCCACGCGGTCGGCCGCGCGGGCGGCCATGTCGTCCTCGTCGGCCGTCACGATGAGGAACCCGCTCGACCACAGGCCGCCGCCCTCGACGGCCGTGTTGTCCGCGAACGTCCCGCCGCCGACGACGACCGTCCCGCCGCCGCCGTGGACCGCCCCGCCGTTGCCGGGGTTCGCCCCGGCGTCGTTCCCCGTCACGTTGGTCATGACGAGGATGGTGGTCGAGCGCTCGCCGTCGGCCTCGACCCCGCCGCCGGCCCGGTTGGCCGTGTTGCCCGAGACGGTCGTGGTCATGACCATGAGGGTCCCCCCGCTGTTGAACACGCCGCCGCCGGAGCCGGCCGCGCCCGTCGCCCGGTTGCCCTCGACGGCGACGTTGCCCGAGATCGTGGTCGAGCCCGCGCCCCACACGCCGCCGCCGCCCATGCCGGCCTCGGCGCCTCGGGCCTCGTTCCCGCGGATCGTGGACGAGCCCCCGTTGGTCGTCGTGATGACGATGGACGTGCCGTCGGCGCCGTGGATGCCGCCGCCGTTGACCCCGGCTACGCTGTCCGTCACGTCGACGTCCGTGAACGTCGCCTCGCTCCCCGCCTTGAGGTCGACCGCCCCGCCCGCGTCCGGCGCCGAGGAGCCTGTGCGGGAGTCGCCGTTCTGGAGCCGGAGCGACGTAAAGGCCACGCGCTGCTCCGAGCCCGCCCCGCCCGCCGCGTCGACGTCGAAGACGCGGCTGGCGCCCTGGGCGTCGACCGTCACGGAGCCGACGGCCGAGGCGTCAATGGCCACGTCGTCGCTCACGAGGAGCTCGCCGAGCGTGAGGGCGACCGTGTAGCTCGCGGCGAACGTGATCGTGTCGCCGTCGGGGGCGCCGGCCGCGCAGCCGTCGACGGCCGCGTTCGTGTTCGCCGCCCGGATCGCCTCGCGGAGCGAGCAGTCGCCGTCGGCGTTGTCTTCGTCCGCGCCCGTGTCGACGACGATCCCGCCGCTCCCAGAGGCCATGCCGAACGTCTGCCCCGCGTTGACGTTGCCGGGCGAGTCCTCGCCGGGGCCGGTCCACGCAAAATCGCCGTAGGCGGTACCCGCGCCCGCGAGCTGGAGGGACTGGCCTGCCGGGGGCGGCGGCTCCTCGGACACGCCGATGTCCGTGCTGGTCATGCCCTCAGCCGCGCCGTCGGTCGCCTCGAACGTCCCTCTGTAGGAGAGGAACTGCACGTTCGTAGCCCCTGGCCCGACGAGCGCGAGGCCGTCGGTGTCTCCGTTCTGGATGCCTTCGCGAGCGAAGGAGAGCGTCCCGAAGCCGTCCTGCTGGTCGGGGATGGTCCCCGAGAGGCGCACGGTGGCGTAGCGGTTCCCGCCCGCGCCGTTGTAGAGCTCGACCGACCAGTCCGAGAGGTCCGTCCCGGCCGGTCCCGCGACCTCGACGAACTCCCCGACGTCTCCGCCCGTGTTGTCGTAGTGGATCTCGTTGACGAAGACGCTCTGTGCAGACGCAGCGGGGCTGGCCGTCATCATGAGGGCGGTCCCCATCAGGAGGAGGAGGCCATGGGACGCGGTCCGCACGTGGGCGGGCGGGGTGGTAGCAGGTGTGAGCATCGTAGGTAGAGAAAGAGGGCGCGCAGGCTTCGCGTGTAAGACGATCAGGATCAGACAAGTAAGCCTGTGTCGGGGTGAGGCACAAGGTCACTTGGTGCTCATTGTCTGCTCATTTATCTACTACGGATCCAGAAGCCACGTCCACCGTCCAGAAGGTGGTGAGGCTCCGCTCTGGCCCATGGTGGCCCGCCCCGCCCGCGTGGGCGGGGCGGCTCCGGGCGGGGCGGGTCAGCGGACGACTGTAAGCCGGGCCGTCCGCACCCCGCCCTCGGTCGTTACGCGGACGACGTAGACGCCGGCCGGGAGCGCTCGGGCGGGGAGGCCGACCACGTGGCGGCCCGACCCGAACGGGCCGTCGGCGGCCACGGCCACCTCGCGCCCGAGCGCGTCGTAGACGGCCACGCGGGCCGCCCCGCCCGCGGCGAGCCCGAAGGCTACGGTGGCGGCCCCGCGCGTCGGGTTCGGCCACGCGGCCACCGCTAGGTCGAGGCCGCCGTCCGCTTCCGCGGGCGTGGCCTGGTCGAAGACGGCGGCGAGGGCCTGCTCGAACGCCTGCCTCTCCGCCTCCGTGGCCCCGCCCGCGACCGACGCGGACACCGCCCGGTCCCGGTCGTAGACCACGGCCGCGACGACGCGGCCGAGCACGGCGGCCACGTCGTCGCCGACGGCGGCGGTCCTCTCGACGAGCGCGAACGCGCCCGGCCCGTCGGGGAGAGTCTGGGCGGGGAGGACCTGGTCGCCGCCTTCGTTCGCGAACACGTAGGCGCCTCCGGCGGCGACGGCCCCCGAGGCGGGGGCCGCGTACGTGACCTGTCCGGCCGACGCGTCGAGCGCGACGAACGAGCACGCCGAAAGGTCGACGGCCGCCCCGCCCGCGCCCTCGTGGCGGACTCCGGCAAACTCGCCGAGGGCGTCGCCGTCGTCCGTCGGGTCGAAGTCGTCGGGCGCGACCGGGCCGCCGCTCCCGTCGACGTCGAACGAGAGCGGGGCGGCCCGCGTGCAGGCGAGGGGCGCCACGGCGGCGACGCCCGTGACGGCCACGTCGTCGAGGGCGACGTCCTCGTCCCCGGCGTCGAGCCGGATCGTGATCGTGAGGTCGAGCGTGGACCCGGTCCCGGGGATCGCGGCCGAGAACGCGGCGAACGCCGGCGTCAGCTCGGCGCCGTCCCCGACGCCGTCCAGGTCCGTGTCGACGCGGGGCGCCGTGTTGGTCTCGCCCTGGTCTTCGATCGCGAAGACGCGGACGGCCGCCCCGCCGTCGATCTGCGCGACGACGCGGACGTAGTCGGACGCGTCCCAGTCCTCGTCGCCGTTGGCGGCGTCGTCTTCGGCGAACCGGGCCGAAAACGAGAGGTCGGCGAGGCCCGAGATGTCGATCCCGCTGAACGTGAGCGACTGCGTCGCGCTGCCCCCGTCGCCGTCGATGTCCTGGGCCGCAAAGTAGAACGCTCCCCCGGCCCCCGTGACGGCGTACGACGGGTCCACGTCGGAGCCGTCCGTGCGCGTGAAAAAGTCGCTGCCCCCGTCCGTAAACTCAGGCGTCGACGTCACGTATTCGACAGCGCCGTCCTCGAAGTCCTCGAACAGGACCGTCGTCTGGGCGCGCGCGGCGGAGGTCATGACGGCGGCGAGGAGGGCGAGCCGCCCCAGCGACAACGCCGGGGCTAGAAGGGCACGCTGCGTCCGGGGAGTAACGAGTGGGGTCATCGGTGGCTGAGGCGGATGGAGAAGAGGGGCCGAACCCGCCGTCCGGCCCGTTCAAGCAACCCGGCACGGACCGGGCGTACAAGCCGCTCCGCTCGGCGACGCTTCGCCGCGACCCTGAAACCAGGGCGCCGTGGCTCCGGCGGGCGCCTGCTCCCGCTCCGCCGTCGCCTAAAACGTCATAGGGATGAGCCGTCGTGGCCGCCCGCGTCCGGTCCTAACGGCTCTCGATCCAGGCTGCCCGCCCCGCCCGCTGCCCGCTGCCCGCCCCGCCCTGCGCCCGCCTTGCGCCCGCCCCGCCCGCATGGGCGGGGCGGTCCTGATCTGGTCGCCGCGGCGAACCGCGCCGTCCGGTCGTCGTGAGCGGGGCATGAGCAGCCGCAGCGACGCATGATCGGGAGACGTGGGCGGGGCGGGGCGGACCCGGGCGCCGACCTCCGCGGCGAGGTCGGGTTCGGCGCGCTCCTGCGGACGAACGCCGACGTCCGGCGGCTGTGGGGCGGGACCGTCGTGTCGCTCTTCGGCGACTGGTTCAACACGCTCGCGCTGTACCGGCTCGTCCTGGACCTGACCGGGTCCGAGACGGCGCTGGGCGGCGTGTTCCTGACCAAGCTCCTCCCGCTCGCGCTGGCCTCGCCCGTCGCCGGCGTGTTGGCCGACCGGCTCGACCGGCGGAAGCTGATGATCGGGGCCGACCTCGTGCGCGCGGCGATCGTGCTCGGGTTCCTGTTCGTCCGCGACGCGGGCGACCTGTGGCTGCTCTACGTGCTGGCCTCGGCGCAGATCGCGGTGAGCGCGGCGTTCACGCCGGCCAAGAACGCGGTCCTCCCGGCGATCACGAAAAAGGGCGAGCTGCTGACCGCCAACGCGCTGCTCTCGGCCACGTGGTCGATCATGCTCGCCGTCGGGGCCGCGGCCGGCGGGCCGGCCGTCGACATGTTCGGGACCGACGTGGTGTTCTGGCTCGACGCGGCGACGTACCTCGTGAGCGCCGCCTTGATCGCCCGCGTCCGCGTGCCGCCGCGGGCGCCGGACGCGTCGGGGGAGGGCGGCCAGCCGACCGCGCGGGGCGGCGTGGGCGGGGCGGTGCGCGAGGGGCTCGGCCAGATCGTCGAGGGCTGGCGCTACCTCCGGCGGCGCCCGGCCGTCGGGCGCATCGCGCTCGCCAAGGCCACGTGGTCGGTCGGCGGCGGCGGGCTCGTGCTGGCCCTCGCGCTCATCGGCGACCGCCTGTTCCCGTCGGCCGGGACGACCGGGATCGGCGTCCTGTTCGCGGCGCGCGGGCTGGGGACCGGGCTCGGGCCGATCCTCGCGCGCGCGCTCTTCCGCGACGCCCGGCGGTGGCCGGCGGTCCTCGGCGCGTGCGTGGTCGCGAGCGCCGTGGCCTACGCCGGCGTGGCGGTCGCCGGCGACGTGCGGTGGGCCGTCGTCGCGCTCGTGGTCCTGGCCCACGCGGCGAGCGGGACCAACTGGGTGCTCTCGACGACGCTCCTCCAGGACCGGGCCGAGGACCGCTACCGCGGGCGCGTGTTCGCGACCGACTGGCTCCTCGCCACGCTCGTGCAGAGCGTGTCGATCGTGACGACGAGCGTGCTCCTGGAGTCGGGCGTGGGCGTCGGGACCGTCATCCTCGGTCTGGCCGCGGTCGAGGGCGGGGTGGGGCTGCTGTGGCTGGTGACCGTCGTCCCGGCGGAGCGGGCGGCGGAAACGGTGGGCCAGTAGGGCAGTGGGTCGGGAGAGCCGTGGGGCAGTGGGAGGCGCTGGCGCCCGTGTCGACCGCCCCGCCCGCATCCCGAAAGGCGCCGCGGGAGAGCCGTACGCTGGGGCGGGGTGGGGGAGGAGCCGCCCCGCCCCGCCGTAGGCTAGAGCGACCGTCCTGACCTACCGACTCCTGATACGCGCTCTGGAGGCTGGGTGTGCACCCGCCCCGCCCTGGCGCCTGCTGCGAAGTTCCCTCTCCCCGTGGGAGAGGGTGAGGGGTCGGGCGGGGGGGCGAGGGCCTTGCGAACTCAGCAACCCCGTATGACCCCTTGGCCCACCGGCCCTGTTCAAGTCCCGGGCGGGGCGGGCGATACCCCGGCCATGACGACTGCCCCCGAGGCTCACCCCGCGGCCGCCCTCGCCGGAGTGCCGGCGGCCCTCGCCGTCCTCGACGCCGGTGGCGGGGTGGCGTGGTCGAGCCGCGCGTTCGATGCTCTCTTGGGTTCGCCGGACGCCTGGGGCGACGCGGTGCAGGCCGCACTCGGGCGACTGGTCGCGGGCGCGGACGCCGCCGACGTGGTGCGCCCCGGGCACGCGGCCGAGCGGCTCGACCTGCGCGCGCACGCGCTCGGCGGGGGCGGGGCGGCCGTCGTCGCCGCCGTCGCGGCGGACCCGTTGGGGGCGCGCGTCGCGGCGGCCGAGGCCGCGCTCCACGCGCTCGCCCGGCCCCGCCCGGACCTCCTCGCGCTGCTCGAAGCCGCCGCCGTCCACGTCGGGCAGGCGCTGGCGGCCGACGTCGCCGTGGCGCTCGTGGGCGGGGCGGACGACTACGTCCGGTGCGCCGTGTGGCCGCCCGACGCCGCGCCCGGCCTCGTCACCGCAGCGGTCCCGCCGGGCGACGGCTCCGGCCGAGCGCGCGACGTGTCCGCCCCGCCCGTGCTCGCGGCGCTCGGGGCCGCGCACGCGCTCGCGCTCCCGGTCGGCGGCGGCCTCCCCGCCCTCGTCGTCGTCGGGCGCGGGCGGCCGTGGCGCCCGGACGAGCGCGCGGCGGCCGACCGACTGGGAGCGCTCGTGGCCACGCTCTGGGGCTGGGCCGAGGCCGAGGACCGCTTCGAGCGGACTGTGGCCGACCTCGACGACGCCCTGTTCACGGTCGCCCACGACGCCGACGGCCGGCGGCGGTACGCGTTCGTGAGCCCGCAGGCCGAGGCGCTGACGGGGCTCGACCCCGACGCCGTCCTCGCCGGCGACGCCGACTGGAGCGCCCTCGTGGTCGACGGCGACCGCGCGGCGTTCGCGGCCCACGACGCCCGGCTCCGGGCGGGGCGGCCCTCGACGGTCGACGTCCGGCTGGTCGTGGGCGGCGACGTCGCGTGGGTGCGCGAGCGGGCGACGCCCGGGCTCGACGCGGCCGGGAACGTCGCCACCGGCGGCCTTCTCGCCGACGTGACGGCCCAGCACAAGGCCGAGGCCCAGCTCCGGCGCGCCCGGCGTGCTGCCGAGCGGGCGGCCCACGCGCGCATGGCCTTTCTCCGCACCATGAGTCACGAGCTCCGCACGCCGCTCGGTGTCATCCGCGGGTTCGCCGACCTGCTGGCCGACGAGGTGGCCGATCTCGCCGCCCCGCCCGAGGTGGCCGAGTTCGCGGACGCGATCCAGACCGCCGCCGGCCGCGCGCTCCGCCTGGTCTCCGACCTGCTCGACCTGTCGCGGCTCGAGACCAAGGCCCTCGACCTGCGGCGCATGCCGGTTGCCCTCGGCCCGCTCCTGGCCGCCGTCGCCGGGCGCCACCGCCCCGCCCTCGACGGCCGCGGCGTGGCCCTCCATGTCGAGCCCACCGATGCGGCCGCGCTGGCCGACCCCGCGCGCGTCGAGCAGGTGGTCGAGCAGCTCCTCGCCAACGCCGCCAAGTTCACCGAGCGCGGCGCCGTCGCCGTCCGCGTCCGGGCCGAGGGCGGGGCGGTCCGCGTCGAGGTCGCCGACACGGGCGTCGGCGTCGCCGCCGACGCGCTCGACGACGTGTTCGAGCCGTTCGTCCAGGGCGACGCCCGCGTCAACCGCCGGTTCGAGGGGACCGGCCTGGGCTTGGCCGTCGCCCGCCGCCTCGCCGACCAGATGGGCGGGGGCCTGACGGCGGCGAGCGTCGAGGGCGAAGGCTCGACGTTCACGCTCACGCTCCCCAGGGACGAGGGCTGAGCAGGTGCGGCACGCCCCGCCGCCCCGCCCGGCGGCGCGGGCGGCCTCGCCCTACGGCCGCTCCGCCCCGCCCCCAGCGGCCCGCGCCGCGTTGCGCACGTTGCGGACGAACCCCTCCCACCCCGCCCGCTTGACCGGGCTCCGGCGGAACCGCTCGCGGAAGGCGGGCAAGTCGATCTCGGCCCACTCGGCCGCCGGCGTGTCCTCGGTGCCCGGGCGCGGGAGGAACCGGGCGTCGCGCGTGGGCTGGGAAAACTTGGTCCACGGGCACACGTCCTGGCAGACGTCGCAGCCGAACGCCCACGCCCCGAACTCGGCGGCGAGGGCGGGGAGGTCCGGCCCGGGGTGCTCGATCGTCCAGTACGAGATGCAGCGCGTGGCGTCGATCTGGTAGGGCGCGTCGAGCGCGCCCGTGGGGCAGGCGTCGAGGCAGCGCGTGCACGAGCCGCAGTGATCGGCCGCGAACGGGGCGTCGGGCGCGAGGGGCACGTCCGTGATCAGCTCGCCGAGGAACACGAACGAGCCGTGGGTGGGCGTGATGAGGTTGGTGTTCTTGGCCTGCCAGCCCAGCCCGGCCCGCTGCGCCCAGGCTTTGTCCATCACCGGCGCCGAGTCCACGAACGCGCGACCGCCCGCCCCGCCCGTGCGCCGGTCGAGCCAGTCGAACAGCTCGGCCAGCTTCTCCTTGAGGACGTCGTGGTAGTCGTCGCCCCAGGCGTAGCGGCTGATCTTGGCCGCGCCGGGCTCGCCCCCGCCGGGCCGCCGGTCGGGCTGCCAGTAGCTGGCGAAGACCGAGACCACGCTCCGCGCGCCCGGCACGAGGACCGTCGGGTCGATCCGCTTCTCGAAGTTCCGCTCCATCCACGTCATCGCGCCGCTGGCCCCGCCGTGGCGGCCGTTGGCGAGCCACGCGTCGAGGCGGCGGGCCTCGACGTCCAGCCGCTCGGCGACCGCGACGCCGACGCCGTCGAACCCGACGCGACGGGCCTCGGCCTTCAGGTCGCGGGCGAGGGCGGAGGCGTCGTAGCCGGGCACGGGCGGGCGGGGTGGGGCGGGTGGGGCAGAACGGGCGGGGCGGTGCAACGGGTCGGGCGGGGCGGTCGGTACGCCGGACCCGCGCCGCGCGCCGCTCCGTAGGTCGGTCCACCCCGCCCGCTCTGCCCATGCTCGTCCTCCTCACCGGCGCCACCGGCTACGTCGGCTCCTACGTCCTCGACGCGCTCCTCGCGCGCGGCCACACCGTCCGCGCGCTCACGCGGGGCGCGGCGCCGGGTCTCGACGGCCGCGACGGCGTCGAAACCGCGCGCGGCGACGTGACCGACCGCGGCTCGCTGGGCGGGGCGTTCGACGGCGTCGACGCGGTCGTCCACCTCGTCGGCATCATCGACGAGCAGCCGTCGAAGGGCGTCACGTTCGAGCGCGTCCACGTCGACGGGACGCGGAACGTGGCCGAGGCCGCGCGCGCGGCCGGCGTGGGCCGGTTCGTCCACATGAGCGCGAACGGCGCGCGGGCCGACGGCCGGAGCGCCTACCAGACGACGAAGTGGCGGGCCGAGGAGGTCGTCCGCGGCGCGGGCTTCGAGCACCTCGTCGTGTTCCGCCCCTCGACGCTCTTCGGCGACCCCGGCTCGGACAACCCGGAGTTCGCCAAGCGGCTGTGGGAGACGCTCGTCAAGCCGTTCCCCGTCCTGCCCGTGTTCGGCGACGGCGACTACCAGCTCCAGCCCGTTCACGTCGAGGCGTGTGCCGAGGCGATGGCTGAGGCCGTCACGCGCGACGCCTCGGCCGGCCGGAGCTACTGCGTCGCCGGGCACGAGCGGGTCGCCTACAAGGAGGTCCTCCGGCGGATCGCGCGCGGGGGCGGGGTGGACCCCAAGCCGACCGTGCCGGTCCCGATCCCGGTCGCGCGGCTGGGCGTGAACACGCTGGGCAAGGCGGGCGTGCTGCCGATCTCGCCGGCCCAGTTCGAGATGCTCGTCGAGGGCAACACGTGCGACGCGTCGGCCTTTTTCGCCGACTTCGACGTGGCCTCGCCGCCCTTCGACGCCGACAGCCTGGCCTACCTCCGGCGGTACTGACGCCGGCCGTTGCGCCACCCCGCCCCCGGGCCACGGGCGCGGTGGTGGTGCAAGAGGAGGGAGAGGCGCCACCCCGCCCAGCTCGCACCGGGGCGGCTGGGTGTCTCAAACGACGCGCGCCGCTCCCGGCGTGGGGGCGGCGCGACAGAGCGGGGCGGGGAGGACGCCTAGCCGCGCGAGCCGGCGGCCGACACGCGGAGGCGCTGGCCGGGCCGGATGACGTCGCTGCGCAGGCCGTTCCACTCGCGGATCTGGGAGATCGTGACGCCGTAGCGCTTGGCGATCCCCGTCAGGTTCTCGCCGCCGCGGACGCGGTGCGTCGTCGGGCGGGCGGGGCGGGCCGCCTTCGCGGGGGCCGGCGCCTCGCCCGAGACGCGGAGCGTCTGGCCCGGGTGGACCGTGTCGCTCCGCAGGCCGTTGAGCGCGCGGAGGCGAGCGACCGTCGTCCCGTGCTCGCGGGCGATCGAGGTCAGGTACTCGCCGCGCTGGACGCGGTGCGTCTCCGGCTGGCGGTCGGAGACCACGCGGACCGGGACGGCGGCCTCGGCGGGCGGGGCGGGGCGGGCCCGCTCGGCCGCCGGCTCGGCCTCGGACCCCGGCGTGGGCTCGCGGCGGGCGACGAAGGCGGGCTCGGCCGCCGGCGCCGGCGCGCGCTCCACCCCGCCCGGCGCATCGGCCTGGGCGACCTGGGCGGCCGTCTGGTCAGCGCGCGCTTCGGCGGCGGCCACGGCGGGCGGGGCGGCGGCGGCGTAGCGCTCGACCGGGACCGCGCGGCGGACGCGCTGCGGGCGGGGCTCGCTGGCGCGGCGCGTCTCGCGGCGGGCGACGAGCGTCGCGACGGCGTCCGAGTGCTCCTGCGGGGCGAGCGGGCGCACGGCGCGCGGGCCGAACTGGACGGTCCCCGCCGCGAACTGCGCCCCGTTCGCCTCGGGCGGGGCGAGCCGGTCGAGGGCCGCGGCGTGCTCGGCGTAGTACCCGGCCGGGATGCGGACCATGTGCGGCAGGCGGACGGCCGGGGCCGCGCCCCGCTTGAGCGACGGGTTCAAGGCGCGGAGCACGGCCTCGTCGACGTCGATCGCGCGGGCCACGCTCGCCAGCCGCGTCCCGCCGGCGACGGGCACGCGGTCGAACACGTAGGCCGGCCCCGGCTCGTAGGCGCCGAGCCCGTAGGCCGACGGGTTGGAGAGGACCAGCGACGTCGCGATAAACATGGGCACGTAGGCCCGCGTCTCGCGCGGGATCACGTGGTCGATGTCCCAGAACGTCGCCTGCTGCCCCGTCTGGTCCTCGAACCGGCGCACGCCGCGGGCGATGACGGCCGGGTTGCAGTTGTAGCCGGCGAGCGCGAGCTGCCAGTCGCCGAAGCGGTCGTAGAGGTCGCGGAGGTGGCGGGCCGCGGCGCGCGTGGCGGCCTCGGGGTCGAGCCGGTCGTCGACCTCGCTCTCCGAGCGGAGCCCGTAGGCCCGGCCGGTCGCCCGGATAAACTGCCACATGCCGGCGGCGCCGGCGTGGCTCTGAGCGACGGGGTTGAGCGCGCTCTCGACCATCGCCAGGTACTTCAGCTCGTCCGGCACGCCCTCCTCGGCGAGCACGCGCTCGACCATCGGGAAGTACGTGTCGGCCCGCGACTGGAGGCGGGACACGTGGCTCGGCCGCTTGAGCAGGAACTGGAGGTAGCGCTCGACCTGCGGGTTCACGTCCATCGGGACCTGCGTGGCGAAGGCGCCGAGGTCGGGGAGCGTGACGTGGTCGAGGAGCGGGACGCCCTGGTCGAACCCGCGCTCGACGGCGTCGGTGCCCGCCGTGCGCACGGCGTACACGTCGCCGCGGTCGAGGGCGGGGCGGTCGTAGAACCGCTCGTACTCGGTGAGCACGGAGCTGTAGACGGCGCGGAGCCGGTCGTCCAGGAGCGCGCCCGGCCGCTGGGCCGCAAGACGGACGTCGCTCACGAGGTCGTCCAGGAGGACGGCGTAGCGGGCGGCGTCACCGTCGGCGTCGGCCTGGAGGAGCGCGGACTGACGCGTGTAGAACGCGGCGACGCGGCGGGCGAGCTCCTCGTCGGAGACCGAGTCGGCGGGCACGAACCCGGGCAGGAGCGCGTCGGCCGCCGTGGGGAGCGGGGTGGCCGGGCGCACGGGCGCGGTGTCCGTGGTCGCCGTCTGGGCGAGGGCGTCGGGTCCGAGGGCCGGACCCGCGACGAGGGCCGCCGCCGCCAGGAGTGTGAGGCGTGTCATGGGCGGGGGGACTGTGGAGAGCGGGGGGACGTCGAGCGAACGGGCGGCCGACCCCGATGGGCCGGAACGACTTGGCCGGATCAAGAAACGGCGCGTAGGGCCGGAGAACAAGGCCAGAGGCCGATCAGCGGCTTGAGCCGGGGCCGGTGGGTCCCTAAAGTATCGTCTGGGCGGGGCGGCGTCTTGAGAGAGTTCGCGAGACCTGCACATTTGTGCCCCGCCCTGCCCCGCCCCGCCCGTGGCCACCGAAACCGTAAAAGCGAGACGTCCGCCTGCGCACGATGGGACGGTAGACGTGTGCCCAGCAGCGAGGTCGGAGAATGGGGTGCGCGCCCACAGGGCGCTCGGGTACTTTCCATCGACGGCCTGCGCGGCCGGCCTCGATCCCCTTCCAGCGCCGTCACAGTCGCTGTACGAAGAGCGGGGGCTAGTGCTGTGTCGAGCTCTTGTGGACGCGCTCGCGCTCGGCCTCCTCCGCCACGTGTGCTTCTTCTGGCTGCGCCGATGCTGCGCGGCGTCCAGGAGGGCGGCGTCCCCGCCGACCGCACCCCCGGCAGTAGCCGCTCGGCAAAGCACCAGCCACTCTCCACCTCATCACAGCGGTCCTGCTCCGCACTGCGTCAATGTCCCTCTTTACATCAGCCGTTGGCTACGCCCGAGGCGCCGTCCGCGCCGCCCGCCGGTTCCGCCAAGCGGTCACGCTCTGGCCGGAGGCCGTCCGCAGGGTCCGTGACCCCGAGCTATCGCGGACGTACTACCCCGAGGCCGAGCGGAAGAGCCGCTTGCAGATGGCGGCCGAGAACGTCCGCTACGTCTTCCAGCACGGCCAGCTCGACAAGTACTACTTCAGCTACGGCATGGACCGGAAGGGGGCGCGGACCGACTCGGTCGTGCCCTACCCGACGTTTTGGGCGCTCCGCGACGGCGCGAACGAGGCGCTCCTCGACCAGGGGCACAACTACGTCTGCCTGCTCCGGGACAAGTTCGTGTTTGCCCAGTTCGCCTCGTCGCTGGGGTACCCGACGCCTCGGAACCTCGCGTTCCTGAGTGCCGACTCGATGGAGACGATCTCGACTCGGGAGTCCGCCCCGCTCGACGCCCTCCTCGAAGACGACGTCGACGGGATCTGCAAGCCGTTTGACGGGACCTTGGGCCGCGGGGTGTTCATGCTCCGCGTTGAGGACGGGGACATCTTTGTCGACGGGCGCCCGGCCTCGCTCGACGACCTCCGCGCCCGGCTCGGGGGCCGGTCCATCCTCCAGGAGCGCGTGGACCAGCACCCCGTGCTCGCTGGTCTCCACCCCGCCTCGCTCAACACGCTCCGCATCGTGACGGTGATGGATCGGGGCGAGGTCCGGGTGTTTACGGCGCACCTCCGCATCGGGCAGGGCGGGGCGCTCATCGACAGCTGGGGGCTGGGCAGCCTCGCCGTCACCATCGACCCTGAGGCGGGAGCCCTGAAGGGGAAGGGCCTCGTCCGCGCCGGCACCCCCGGGTGGGTGACCCACCACCCCGACACCGGCGTCGAGCTCGACGGCCTGGCTCTCCCGTTCTTCGACGAGGGCGTGGAGCTCGTGCGCCGCCTCCACCAGGACATCCGGTACGTCCACACGGTCGGGTGGGACGTGGCCATGACGCCGACCGGGCCGTCCATCATCGAGGGGAACGACAGGTGGGGAGCCTCGACCGTGATGGCCCTCGAACCCGACTTCAAGGACCGCTTCCTCGCGCTCTTCGATTGAACGGCCGCCCACCCCGCCCCCGTCTGGACTAGACGGCGGGGCGGGGCGGGGTGGAGGGCGTGGGCGGGGCGGTCCAGCGGGCGCTACAGCGGCAGGTTGGCTTCGCCGTCCTCCCTCTACAGCGGGAGGTTGCCGTGCTTTTTCCGGGGCAGCGTCTGCACCTTGTTCTGGAGCATGTCGAGCGCCTGGATGAGGCGCCCGCGCGTTTCGGACGGGCGGATCACGTCGTCGACGTAGCCGCGCTCGGCGGCGACGTAGGGGTTGGCGAACCGCTCGCGGTACTCCTCGGTGAACTCGGCCTCGGCGGCGGCGGGGTCCTCGGCCGCGGCGATCTCGCGCTTGCGGATGATCTCGACGGCCCCCTTCGGCCCCATGACCGCGATCTCGGCCGTCGGCCAGGCCAGGTTGAGGTCGGCCCGGATGTGCTTCGAGTTCATGACGTCGTAGGCGCCGCCGTAGGCCTTGCGCGTGATGACGGTCAGCTTGGGCACGGTCGCCTCGCAGAAGGCGTACAGGAGCTTGGCCCCGTGGCGGATGATCCCGCGCCACTCCTGGTCGGTCCCGGGCAGGAAGCCGGGCACGTCCTCGAAGACGACGAGCGGGATCCCGAAGGCGTCGCAGAAGCGGACGAACCGGGCGCCCTTCACGCTCGCGTCGATGTTGAGCACGCCCGCGAGCACGGCTGGCTGGTTGGCGACGACGCCCACGCTGCGCCCGCCGAGGTGCGCGAACCCGACCACGAGGTTGGCGCCGAAGTCGGGGTGGATCTCGAAAAACTGCCCGTCGTCGACGACCCGCGAGATCACCTCGTGGATGTCGTACGGCTTGTTCGGGTTGGCCGGCACGAGCGCGTCCAGCGCCTCGTCGGCCCGGTCGTCGGGATCCGTCGTGGGGCGGGGCGGGGCGGGGTCCTCGCAGTTCGACGGGAGGTAGCCCAACAGCTCGCGGACGCCGAGCAGCAGCGCGCCCTCGTTCGGGAACGCCCGGTGGCACACGCCCGACTTCGACGCGTGCGTGTCCGCCCCGCCCAGCTCCTCCTGCGTGACCTCCTCGTTGGTCACCGTCTTGACCACGTTGGGGCCGGTCACGAACATGTAGCTCGTGCCGCGCGCCATGAACGTGAAGTCGGTGATGGCCGGCGAGTACACCGCCCCGCCCGCGCACGGCCCGAGCACGGCCGAGATCTGCGGCACGACGCCGCTTGCGAGCGTGTTCTGGAGGAAGATGTCGGCGTAGCCGCCGAGCGCGGCCACGCCCTCCTGGATGCGCGCTCCGCCCGAGTCGTTGAGCCCGACGACCGGGGCGCCGTTCTCGAGCGCGAGCTGCATGAGGCGCACGATCTTCTCGGCGTGGGCCAGCCCGAGCGACCCGCCGAAGACGGTAAAGTCCTGGGAGAACACGTAGACCGTCCGCCCGTCGACCGTGCCCCAGCCGGTGACGACGCCGTCGCCGTAGGGCCGCGACTCTTCGAGCCCGAACCCGGTGGCCTGGTGGCGGACGAACGCGCCGGTCTCGACGAACGAGCCTGCGTCGAGCAGGACGTCGATCCGCTCGCGGGCCGTCAGCTTGCCGCGGTCGTGCTGGCGCTGGACGCGGGCCTCGCCGCCGCCGGCCCGGCTCTCGGCGCGGCGCCGGTCGAGGTCGGCGTAGAGGTTGTCGGGGGTGGCGTCGTCGGCCATGCGGGCGGGGCGGCTGGGGGGGAGCGGGGCGGAGGCACAAAGCTACGGAGCGGGGCGGCCGCTCTGTCCCGACCTTGCGCCACCCCGCCCCCACCCGCACGCCGCCCCGCCCATGCCCCCCGCGCCGCGCCTCCGCCTCCTCTCGTTCGACCTCGACGGGACGCTCGCCAACACGGAGCAGCTCAAGGCCGAGTCCTACGCCTGGGCCGCCCACCAGCTGCTCCCCGCCCTCGACCCGGCCGACGTCGAGGCGGCCTACCCGGACTACGTCGGCCGGTCGCGGGAGGAGATCTCGCGCGGGCTCACCGAGCGGTTCGCGCTCGCCGACGCGGCCCGCGCGCGGGACAGCTCCGTCGAGCCGTGGGAGGCCTATGTCGTCCTCCGCCTGGAGCGCTACCGCGCCATGCTGGCCGACCACGCCCTCGTCGGCCGCTACGCCCGCCCCGCGGCCATCGCGCTCGCGCGGGCGGCCCCGGACCTCGCCGAGACGACCGCGCTCGTGACGACCAGCGACCGCCAGAACGCGGACGCCGTCCTCGACGCGCTCGGGCTGACCGGCGCCTTTGACACGGTCGTGACGGCCGACGACGTCGAGCGGACGAAGCCGGACCCCGAGGGCTACCGCCTCGCGCTCTCGCGCCTGGGCGCCGACGCGTCGGACGCGCTCGCGGTCGAGGACTCGCCGGCCGGTCTCCACGCCGCGCTCGCCGCCGGCATCGACGTGCTCGCCGTGCCCACAGACTTTACGCGCGACGCGATCCGGGACCTGGTCGCCCGCGGCGAGCTTGGCGCCGACGCCGTGACCGAGCCCGACGAGTTGGACGCCGCCGTCCGCCGGCGTGTGGCGCAGGCTCGCCGAGCGTAGGGGCGGCCGCCCCGCCCCGCCCGTTCGTGCTCGTGGCGTGCGTGGGCGGGGCGGCTACCGGCGGCCGAGGCTGGCCTCGACGGCGTCGGTAAACGCGATCGCCGGGTCGCTGTAGATGTTGACCTGGTGCTTCTGGAACACGTCGCGCGCGATGGTCTGCGTGGCCTCGGTCCACGAGCGGGCGCCGTCGAGCGCGGCGAGCGTCCGGCGGTAGTCGTCGGCGGAGCCGCCGAAGAGGTCGGCCACGAACGCGTCGCGGCGCTCGACGGAGACGTCGCCGAGCACGCGGCGCTCGACGGCGTCGAACGCGTCCGCCGGGGGCGCCTCGCCGGTCTCCGGCTCCGCGTCCGGGGCGGCGGGCTGCGCGAACCGCTGCCAGAGCGGGACCGCCCCGCCCTCGTCGGGCGCGTCGTCGGGCGCCGCCTCGACCACCTCGACGCCCTGCTGGCGGGCGATCTGGCGCCACAGCGGCTCGTCCTCGGTAGAGGCCGGTAGGAGCGGGGCGGCTCCGTCCGCCTCGTCGTCGGGGAACACGAGCGGCTCCTCTGAGACCTCTGGCGCCTCTTTGGGCGGGGCGGGGCGGGGGGCGCCCAGGACCGCCGAGTCTTCGGGGAGCACGTCCGCGAGGCTCCGCCACTTGGAGCCGATCACGGGCGCGAGCGCCGCGCGCGGGGCCGGCTCCGGGGCGGGCGGGGCGGCCTCCTCCGTCTCGCCGTCCACCCCGCCCTCGTCGGGGGCGGAGCCCGCGCCGTTTTGGCCCGCGGGCTCTGACTCGCCCGCCCCGCCCGCCGCGCCGGCATGAGAGGGAGCGGGCTCGGGCGGGGTGGGCTCCGCCGTCGGAGTGGGGAGGGCGGATGCGAGGCGCGCGCGGAGCGCCTCGGCGGTGACGGCCTCGTCGCCCGTGAACGGTTCGGCGAGGGCGCCGGCGCCGCGGGCCTCGAACGCCGCGCGCAAGAGCGGGGCGGGGACGGCCGCGCCGACGACGTCGTAGAGCGGGCCGAGGAGGGCTACCCACTCGTCCGCCCCGAACGAGGCTGCCATCCGGCGGTCGATCTGGTCGAACAGCCGCTCGAGGCCGGCCCGGTCGATCCGCTCGGCGCCCTTGCGGTCGGCGTAGCGGGAGGCGATCTCGGGGAGGTACGGGAACGGGCCGAACGCCCGTGAGCGCTGGATCGCGAGCGCCGTCGGAAGGTCGCCGCCGTCCTCGGGCTCGTCGCGGAAAGCCCACGCCGCGAGCGCCGGGGCGGGGCGGACGAGGTGCCCGAGCGCCTCGCGGACGGCGTCGGCGAGCGTCTCGGCCCACGCGTCGGCGGGGACGCGCGCGGCCGCGTGCGCGGCGGTCTCCCACGCCTGGGCCGCCGCCTGCACCTCGGGCGCGTCAGCGTCCACCCACGGCGTCGCCGGGAGCGCGGCGTCGCGGGCGACCTGCCGGTCCAGCACGGCGAGGAGCCGGCGGCCAACGGGGGCGGGGAGCGCGTCGAGGTCGGCTCGCGCGCGGGATCGGTCGGCCGGAAACGAGTCGAGGAGCCGGGCAGAGACGGCCCCGGCGGTGGCGTCGAGCGCGGCCCCGTCGGGCCGGGGTGCAGACACGTCGGACATGGTCGGTCGGGGGGAAGCCTGGAAGCTACCGAGTCCGGCCGCGTGAGGCCCTGGCCGCGGGACGGCAACGGCGGGCGGGGCGGCCGGCTCCCTGAGCACCCGCTGAGAGCGCCCAGCCTCGTCCACCAGAGGGCACGGGGCCAGCGAACTGTCCCGTCTGGAGGCTGGGTCTGCGGCAGGAGAGGGGAGGGGACTCCGTTTGCACCTCCACGTTTGTAGGACAGAGGGCATAAAGGGCGCGGCGACCCGACAAATCAGGACGAGCCGGATCATTCGGTCCCGCAGAGTCTTTAGGTTGAGAGACCCTGAGGAAAGCGTCAACTCTTCCCTAGGGGTAACCCCTACTAGGCGTTCCCACCACACGTCCCGCCCGTGCTCCGCTCACAGAAAGACCTGTTCGCGCTCCCGCCGGACCTCCACTACCTCAACGCGGCGTACCTCAGCCCGCAGCTCCGCGCCGTCGAGGCGGCCGGAGTCTCTGCCATCCGCGTGCTCCGCGACCCGACGCAGGTCGGGGCCGCCGACTTTTTCGACGACTCGGACCACGTCCGCGCTCTGTTCGCGGACCTCGTCGGCTCGCCCGGCTCCGCCGACCGCGTGGCACTCGTGCCCGCCGCCTCGTACGGCGTCGAGACGGTCGCGCAGAACGTAACGCTCGGGCCGGGCCGGTCGGTCGTGGTTCTGGGCGGGCAGTTTCCGAGCCACGTCTACCCGTGGCGGCGGCTGGCCGCCGAGACCGGCGGCGAGGTCCGCACGGTCGAGGCGCCCGCCCCGCTCGGGGCCGAGGGCCGCGGGGCGGGGTGGTCCGAGCGGCTGCTCGACGCCATCGACGCCGACACAGCCGTCATCGCCGTCCCCCACGTCCACTGGGCCGACGGGACGCGGTTCGACCTGGAGGCGGTCGGGGCGCGGGCGCGCGAGGTCGGGGCCGCCCTCGTCGTCGACGGGACGCAGTCGGTGGGCGCGCTCCCGTTCGACCTCGACGCGATCCGCCCGGACGCCCTCGTGTGCGCGGGCTACAAGTGGCTCCTGGGGCCGGCGGGGACCGGCACGCTCTACCTCGGCGAGCGGTTCGCCGACGGCCGGCCGCTCGAGGAGACGTGGCTGGGGCGTGCGGGGAGCGACGACTTTAGCGGGCTCACCGACTACGCCGACGATTATGGCCCCGGCGCGGTCCGCTTCGACATGGGCGGCCGGGCCAACGGGATCTTGCTCCCCATGCTCATCGCCGGGCTCCAGCAGCTCCGCGCGTGGGGCGTCGGCGAGGTGCAGGCCACGTGCGCGGCGCGCGCCGACGTCATCGTGGACGGCGCCCGCGCGCTGGGCTACGCGGCCGAGGACGCCGCGTGGCGCGCGGGCCACCTGTTCGGGCTCGCCCCGCCCCCAGGCATCGAGGCGGACGCCGTGCGCCGGGCGCTGGCCGAGCGCAACGTGGCCGTCTCGACGCGCGGCGGCGTCGTCCGCGTCTCGCCCCACGTCTACAACGACGGCGCCGACGTGGACGCGCTGCTCGGAGGTCTCGCCGCGGCGACGGGGCGCGGTCGCGCGGTCGCGGCCTAAAGCGGACGGGGCGGGGCGGTCGGGCGGGGCGGCCCGCTACCGCTCCGGCGCCGCGGCCCGGAACGCCGGCCCGGCGCCCAGCGCCACGGCCAGCGCGAGCACGATCAGGAGCGCGAACGCCACGCGCAGCCCGGCCGCCTCGGCGACGAACCCGAGCGCGGGCGGCCCGGCCAGGAAGCCGGCGTAGCCCGTCGTCGTAACCGCGGCGATGCCCCGCCCCGCCCCCAGGCCCGGCGCCCGTGCGGCGGCCCGGAACAGGGTCGGCACGACGGCCGCGAACCCCAGGCCGACCACGGTGAACCCGGCGACCGCCCCGCCCACGGCCGGGGCCGCGACGCACAGCGCGAGGCCGCCCGCCCCGGCGAACGCGCCCACGCGGACGAGCCGCCGGCTGCCGACGCGGGCCGTCAGGGCGTCGGCGGCGAAGCGCGCGGCGGCCATCGACGCCGAGAACACGGCGAACCCGAGCGCGGCCGTCTCGGCGCTCGCGCCCAGCCCGCGGCGGAGGTAGACGGCGCTCCAGTCGGCCATGGCGCCCTCGATGATGAGCCCGCAGAAGGCGAGCGCGGCGAGCCCGGCCACCGGCCCCACGGGCAGAGCCACGACCGGCCCGGCCGCCCCGCCCCGCGCCCCGCTCAACGTGTCGGGCGGGGTGGAGCGCGCGGCCCAGCCCTGCGCCAGTGCCCCGCCCGCGAACGCGGCGCCGCTCGCCCCGAAGTGGAGCGCGAGCGGGAGGTCGTAGGCGGCGGCGAGCGCGCCGAGCCCGGCCCCGGCCATCCCGCCCAGGCTGAACATGCCGTGGCACGCGCCCAGGACGGTGGCGCCCTCGGCCGCCTCGACGTCGGTCGCCCACGCGTTCATGGCCACGTCGGTCAGCCCGCTCGTCAGCCCGACCAGGGCGAGGGCGAAGGCCAGCCCGGCAAAGCTGGTCGCCAGCCCGGGGCCGACGACGACGGCCGCGAACAGGGCCAGGCCGGCCAGCGTCACCCGGTGCGCCCCGAACCGCCCGACGAGCGCGCCGGCGACGGACGCCGAGACGACGAGGCCGACGGCCGAGCCCAGCAGCGCGAGCCCGAGCGCGCCCTCGCTCAGCTCGGCCTGCGCCTGGATCTCGGGGATGCGCGCCGCCCACGTCCCGTAGAGCACGCCGTTGGCGGCGAACGGGAGCGCGGCCGAGCGGAGCCGGGGCGTGGCGAGAAAGCGGGGGACGAGGGCGATGGAGGCGCGGGCGGGGTGGCGACGGAGCAGGGCGGGGCGGCGCCAAGATCCCACCCCGCCCGCCTGCGAACCGCCGCGGGGGGCCATCGTTCTCCCGACTCCGCTTCTGCCCGCCCCGCTCCACCCCGCCCCGCATGGCCACGCTCTCCGGCAAGACCCTCTTCCTCACCGGCGGCAGCCGCGGCATCGGCCGCGCGATCGCGCTCCGGGCCGCCCGCGACGGCGCGAACGTGGCGATCGCCTCGAAGACCGCCGAGCCGCACCCCAAGCTCCCCGGCACGATCCACTCTGTCGCCGCCGAGATCGAGGAGGCCGGCGGCCAGGCCCTCGCCCTCCAGGTCGACGCCCGCGACGAGGACCGCGTGGCCGAGGCCGTCGCCGAGACGGCCGAGCGCTTCGGCGGCATCGACGTCGTCGTCAACAACGCGAGCGCCATCTTCCTGGCCGACACCGCGAGCACGCCCATGAAGCGGTACGACCTCATGCAGGACGTGAACACGCGCGCCACGTTCTGCGTGACGCAGGCGGCCCTCCCGCACCTGAAGGAGAGCGCGCGGGCGGGGCGGCACCCCCACGTCCTCGTGCTCAGCCCGCCGCTGAACCTGGACCCGGCGTGGTTCGGCCCGCATGTGGCCTACACGATCTCGAAGTACGGCATGTCGATGTGCGTGCTCGGCTGGGGCGAGGAGCTCCAGGACGACGGCATCGCCGCCAACGCGCTCTGGCCCCGCACGACGATCGCGACGGCGGCCGTGAAGTACGCGCTCGGCGGCGAGCCGATGATGGAGGCCAGCCGGACGCCCGAGATCATGGCCGACGCCGCGCACTGGGTCCTCACGCAGCCGGCGACCACGACGGGCAACTTCTTTATCGACGACGAGGTCTTGAAGACGGCGGGAAAGACCGACCTCTCGGAGTACGCCGTCGTCCCCGGCACCACGGACTTTATGCCGGACCTCTTTCTGTAACGCGGGGAGGTAGGAAGGTGGACGGCCGCGGGCGGCGGCCGTCCACGCGGCTACGCGCGGGAGGCGGGGGCGGCCTTCTCGCCGGCGGCCCGGGGTGCGGCCTTGGGCTGCGCGTGCGGGCGGGGCGGGGGGGCCGCCGAGGCGCGGCGGGCGGCGAAGGGCGCGCGCGTGCCGGCGCGGCGCCGCGAGGAGGAGGGGTTGGTCAGGAAGACGTTCGAGGTCATTGGGGGCGGGGTGGGGGGAAGGAGTCCGCCCCGTTGCAACGGCGGTGCCGTCCGGCCGGGCGGCCCGACTCGCCTGATCTTGGCGGTCCGGGTGTGCGGCGGCGCCCATCTTGCGCGCGCCGCCGCCCGGTCCCGCCATGCCCGCCGCCCCGCCCCGCCCCGCCCGCCTCGAAGCCGACGTGGACGCCCAGACGCTCACGGTCGGGTGGACCGACGGCCACACGTCGACGTACTCGTACGAGGGGCTCCGGCGGGCCTGCCCGTGCGCCGAGTGCCGCGGCGGCCACGCGGGCATGGCCGAGCCCGTCGATCCCATCGTGTTCGACCTCCCCGCCCTCATGACGTACGAGGTGAAGGAGCTCCGGCCGGCGGGCCACTACGCGCTCCAGATCGTGTGGGGCGACGGGCACGGGTCGGGCCTGTTCCGGTGGGAGGCGCTCCGCGACTACTGCCGCTGCGCCGCCTGCACCGGGGGCGACCGGGCGGAGCCCTAGGGCGCTCCGCGTGTTGGTACGGGCCACCGCTCGCCACCCCGCCCCGGCGGGGACCAGCTGCGGAACGGGGGCGGGGCGATCTCCGTGGCAACCCGCGGCACCACCGGGCGCCCGTTTGGAACGGGCTCCGCCTGCCGTTCCGAACAAGGCGAGATGACCGCCCGGGGCTTGGGGTTCCGCCTGAAGCCAGAAGCGCCGCGATCTGGGGGCGCGGCGCACGTTCGAGCGGGCTCGCCCCGATAGGGCGGAGACATCTCCAGCCGCACCTTGAGGGCACGCTACCGCCCCGCCCATGACCCGCCGCGTGCTCCTCATCGACCCCGTGTCCCCGGACTCGTACCAGGCGCGGACGCTCTACGACCGCGCGCTCAGCGCCCCCGAGGCCAGCGTCGTCCGCGTGGCCGAGGGGCTGGCGCAGGCGGGCCACCGCGTGACCGTGGCGCAGCGCGGGCGGACGTGGCCGTCGCGCTCGCCGGGCGGGGTGGCCTACGTCCCGTTCGCCTACGGCGGCGACTGGGGGCACCTCCCGCGCGCCGAGGCCGTCGTCGTGGTGCGCCAGGCGAAGGTGCTGGCCCGGACGCGGGCGCACTTCCCGGACGCGCGCCTCGCGCTGTGGCTCCACGAGACGCCGGGGAGCCGGCAGCGCGCGCTCGGCCCGGCCCTGCTCGCGGCCCGCGCCACGGCCGTCTGCCCCTCGAACGCCCACCGCGCCGCGCTCCACGACTTCCTCCTCCGAAAAGCCGGCGACGGCCCCGCCTCGGCGCCGTCCGCCCGCGTCTACAGCCCGGTCGACGACGACCTCCGCCCCGACCGGACGGCGGTCGACCCGGACAAGCTCGTCGCGTTCGCTGGCCCACGCGGCGCGCTCGACGAGGTGCTCGCCGCCTTCGCCCACGTCCGCCGGCGGCGGCCGACGGCGCGGCTCGTCGTCCTGGGCGGGCGGGGCGGCCGCCCCGCCCTGCCCGAAGGCGCCGTCGCGCTAGGGCCGCTCCCGCACCGCGGGGTGCTCCGCCACGTCCGCGAGGCGTTCGCTGTGTTCGCCCCGCAGACCCGGGTCGAGGGGCCGCTCGCGCTCGCGTTCGCCGAGGCCAACGCAGTCGGCACGCCGGTCGTCGCGCACCCGGACGCGGCGGCGTGCGAGGCGCTGGCCGAGGCGGTCGGCGAGCAGCGCCAGCTCGTCGACGCCCGCGACCCGTCGGCCGCCGCGCGGCGGCTCGCGCGATGGTGGGACGAGGGGCGGCCCGAGGTCGACGGCGCGCCCCGGTTCCGCACGCACCGGGTCGTCCGCGACTGGGAGCGGCTGCTGGGGCTCGACCGGACCGACCGCCCCGCCCTCCGCGTGCCCGTCGCCGTCCCGGCCGCCCCGCCCGTTGCCGTCCCGGCCGCCCCGCCCGTCGCCGTGGCCGCCCCGCCCGCCGCCGCATAAGGCACGGGCGGGGCGGGGTGGTCAGTAGCCGGCCTCCAGGTCGACCGCGTTCGCGAGCGGCTGCCCGCGCCGGTACCGGCCCAGGTTGTCGAGGAAGATGGCGAGCGCGCGGTCGGCGTAGTGCGGCGCCTGCCCGGCCACGTGCGGCGTGACGACCACGTTCTCCATCGCCCACAGCGGCGAGTCGTCGGGGAGCGGCTCGTCCTCGAACACGTCGAGCCCGGCCGCCGCGAGGCGCCCCGATTCGAGCGCGGCCACGAGCGCGCCCTGGTCGACCGTCTCGCCCCGCCCCACGTTGACGAGGACGGCGCGGGCGGGGAGGGCCGCGAACGCGCCGGCCCCGACCATCCCCCGCGTCGCGTCGGTGAGCGGGAGCGACATCACGAGCACGTCGGTCTCGGGGAGCACGTCGAGCAGGCCGTCGTTCGTCACCGTCCGGTCCACGCCCGGCACGTCCGAGCCGTCGGCGTGGTGCTGGACGGCGGTCACGAACATCCCGAACGCCGACGCGAGCCGGGCCACGCGCGCGCCGATCTCGCCCACCCCGAGGAGCACCACGCGGCGGCCCTCCAGCTCGAACGTGCCCTCGGCGGCGTCCGGGTTCCACCGCCCCGCCCGCTGGCCGATGACGTGGGCGGGGAGGCGCCGGCCGAGCGCGAGGAGCAGCGCGAACACGTGCTCGGCGATGGGGACGGCGTGGACGCCCGACGCGCTCGTCACGAGGAGCCCGGCGGGGACGTCGGCGCCGCCCTCCAGGAGCCAGTCGAGCCCGGCGCTCCACGACTGGATCCACCGGAGGTCGCTGGCCTGGGCGACGTGCGCGGGCTCGGCGTAGCCGAGCACGATCTCCACCCCGGCCAGGCTGTCGCCGGGCGCGCCGCGGCGGACGTCGTAGCCCGCGGCGGCCTCGCGGACGAGCGCGAGCCGGTCGTCCGGCAGCCGGTCTTCGGGGACGGTGACGAGGAGGACGGGGGCGTCGGCCATAGCGGAGAGGGCGGGGTGGCGTGGACGTCTCGGGCACCGCCCCGCCCCGCCCGGGTTCCGAGGCGCCCGAGTTCGGAGCCGCCCCGCCCGAGCCCCGATCTTCAGCCGCCCGATTCCCGCTCCGCTCGCTGGACCCGCGGGCGGGGCGGCCCGTTCTTGGCGCTGCCCGCTGCCCGCTGCCCGCTGCCCGCTGCCCGCTGCACCCCGCCCACACCACCCCGCCCCATGTCCGACGCCGCCCTCGACGCCGCCCGCTCCGCCGGGCTCACCGACGTCCACGCCCACCGGGTCGCGCTCGTCGAGCGGCTCGTGCTCCGCGTCGCCCGCGAGCGCTACGGCGACGCGGTCGTGGGGCACGTCGAGGACTGGCTCGCGCGCGTCCGTGCGGGCGGGGCGGCGGCGTTCGACGGCGTGGCCGAGGCCGTCGCCGAGACGTCCGTCGAGGCGCTGGCCGGCGTGCTCCGCACGCTGACGGCCTACTTCCACCTCGTCAACAAGGCCGAGCAGATCGAGATCGTCCGCGTCAACCGCGAGCGCGAGGTGGGCGCGACGGCCGAGGACCCGCGCGGCGAGTCGGTGATGGAGGCGGTCGCCGACCTGAAGCGGGCGGGGCGGTCGCTCGACGAGGCGCGGGCGCTCGTCGCCCGGCTCGACATCCAGCCCACGCTGACGGCGCACCCGACCGAGGCCCGGCGGCGGACGGTGCTCCACCACCAGGACCGGGCGGCCGCTGCGCTCGACCGGCTCACGTCGGCCGGGTCGGGCCAGGCCCTCACGCCGGCCGAGGCCGACGCCGCCGAGGCCGAGGCGCTGGGCCGGCTCCGGCTCCTGCTCGCCACCGACGAGGTCCGCCCCGCCGCCGTGACCGTGCGCGACGAGGTCCGCCACGGGCTCTACTTCGTGGCGACGTCGATTTGGGACGTCGTGCCGCGCATCCACGCCGACCTGCGGCGGGCGTTCGCGGACGTCTACGGGGCCGAGGGCCTGTCCTTCCCGCCCGTCCTCCGCTACCGCTCGTGGATCGGCGGCGACCGCGACGGCAACCCCAACGTGACCGCCGAGGTGACGGCGTGGACGCTCCGCGCGCACCGCGAGGACGCCCTGCGCCTCCACCGCCGCGCGCTCGACGCGCTCCGCCTGGACCTGTCCGTGAGCGACCAGCAGGCCGAGTTCCCGGACGAGCTGTGGGCGTCGGTCGAGGCCGCGCGCGAGACCGTGCAACTCCCCGAGCGGCGGTGGCGCCAGAACGCGCACGAGCCGGTCCGCCTGAAGATTATGCAGATGGCCGAGACGCTCGACCGCCTCCTCGACGCGCTACCCGAGGGCGGCTCGGGGCAACGGCGGACGGGCGCCGCCCCGCCCGACTACAGCGCCGCCGACTTCCGGGCCGACCTCGACCTCATCGCGCGCTCACTCGAAGCGGCCGGGCTGGGGGCGCTGGCCGAGACGGGCGGGCTAGCCGACGCCCGCGTCCGCGCCGAGACGTTCGGGTTCCACCTGGCCGCCCTCGACCTCCGGCAGCACAGCGCCACGCACGAGGCGGCCGTCGCCGACCTCCTGCGGCGCGCCGACGTCGAGCCGGACTACGCGGCGCTGGGCGAGGACGACCGCGTGGCGCTCCTGACGCGCGAGCTGAACAACCCGCGCCCGTTTATCCGCCTGGGCGGGGCGGTGGGGCCGGACGCCGACCGCGTGCTGAGCGCGCTCCGCGTGGCGAAGGCGGCGCTGGACCAGGAGCCCGACTCGATCGGCTCCTACATCGTGTCCATGACGGACGCGGTAAGCGACGTGCTGGAGGTGCTGCTGCTCGCCAAAGAAGTCGGCCTGTGGCGGCGGCACGCGGACGGGACCGTCGAGTCGGCCGTCGACGCCGTGCCGCTCTTGGAGACGGTGGCCGACCTGGAGGCGGGGCCGGCGCTCCTCGCGGCCCTGTTCGAGAACGAGGTCTACGCCGCCCACCTGGCGGCGCGCGGCGGGCTCCAGGAGGTCATGCTGGGCTACTCAGACTCGAACAAGGACGGCGGCTACTGGCAGGCCAACTGGTCGCTCCACAAGGCGCAGGGCGCGCTCGCCAGGACGTGCCGCGAGCACGGCGTCGACCTCCGTTTTTTCCACGGGCGGGGTGGGACCGTCGGTCGGGGCGGCGGGCGGGCGGGGCAGGCCATCCGCGCCATGCCGCCCGAGGCGCAGACGGGGCGCATCCGGTTTACCGAGCAGGGCGAGGTCATCTCGTTCCGCTACGCGCTCCCGGGCATCGCGCGGCGGCACCTCGAGCAGATCGTCCACGCCCAGATTGGCGCCCTCGCCGACGCGCCGGACGAGGGCGCCGAGGTCTGGGACGGGCCGCAGGGCGGGGCGGCCCGCGACCTCATGGAGCGCCTCGCCGACCGCGCGATGACGGCCTACCGCGACCTCATCGACGCCCCGGACTTTTGGCCGTGGTACGTCGCGGCCACGCCCATCGAGCACATCGCGGACCTCTCGATCGCGTCGCGCCCCATCTCGCGGAAGGGGGCGGCGGACCTGGACTTTGCCGGCCTCCGCGCGATCCCGTGGGTGTTCTCGTGGACCCAGCCGCGCTACACGGTCCCCGGGTGGTACGGGGCGGGCACGGCGCTCGCCGAGGCCATCTCGGGCCAGGACCTCGACCTTCTCCGCCGGCTCCAGGCCGAGTGGCCGTTTTTCCAGGCCGTCTCGGGCAACGCCATGCGCGAACTGGCCCGCGCGCGGCTCGTGGTCGGCCGCCGCTACAGCGCGCTCGCCGAGGCCGCGGGCGCCCACCCCGCCCCGTTCGAGCACGTCGAGACGGAGTACGAGCGCGCCGAGGCCGCCTTCCTCCGCGTGACGCGGCAAGACACCTTGCTCGCGCAGAGCCAGACGATCGCGGCGACCATCCGCTACCGCAACCCGGCGACGGACGTGCTGAACCTCGTCCAACTCGACCTCATGCGCCGCTGGCGGGGCGGCGACCACGGCGACGAGATCGGGCGGGCGCTGCTGGTCTCGGTCAATGGCATCGCGGCGGCCATGCAATCGACGGGATGATGGGAAATGGGAAATGGGAAATGGGAAATGGGAAATGGGAAATGGGCGCGCGGGCGGGGTGGTGCCGGGTTTGTTCCGCCCGCCCCGTCCACATCTGGGCGGGGCGGTATGGAAGTCGTCGAGGCCCACGAAGGACGTCGGTAGTTCCCCTCCTGGACACCGCGCAGCGTCGGCGCAGCCAAGAGGGGCTAGGGGTGGTTGTCGGGTGGGCGGGGCGGTCAGAGAAAGGCGCCGCCCCGCCCGTAGCCGCCCCGTCCGATGCCGCCCCGCCCGTCCGGCTCGCGCCTGGGCGGGGTGGGAGAACCCTGAAGAACCCGCGCGGGGCGGACCGTGGGGCGGGGCGGGGCCGTCCAACCGTGTTCGACCTCTCCTCCCTTCCCCCTCGCCCATGTCCGTCTCGCTCAAGCCCCTCGACCAGCAGACCCTCGTCATCACCGGCGCCTCGTCCGGGATCGGCCTCGCGACCGCCCTGGAAGCCGCCAGCCGCGGCGCCGACCTGTTCCTCGTCGCGCGCGCGCCCGAGGACCTCAATGAGGCCGCCGAGCGGTGCCGCGCGCTCGGCGCCGACGTCGAGACGATGGCCGCCGACGTGGCCGACCGCGCCGTGCTCGACCTCATCGTCCAGACGGCGACCGAGCGGTTCGGCGGGTTCGACACCTGGATCAACAACGCCGGCGTCTCGATCTACGGCGAGATCAAGGACGTCCCCGAGGAGTCGGCGCGGCAGCTGTTCGAGACGAACTACTGGGGGACCGTCCACGGCAGCCTCGTCGCGGCCGAGCACTTCCGCACGCGCAGAGGCACGGGCGGGGCGATCATCAACGTGGGGAGCGTGCTGGGCGACCGGGCCATCCCGCTCCAGGGCCACTACTCCGCCTCGAAGCACGCCGTCAAGGGGTTCACCGACGCCTTCCGCATGGAGCTCGAGAAAGAGGGCCTGGCGGTGAGCGTGACGCTCATCAAGCCCAACGCCACCGGCACGCCGTACACGGAGCACGCGGCCAACTACATGGACCGCGAGGCCGCCCTGCCCACGCCGGCCTACGCGCCCGAGACCGTCGCCCGCGCCATCCTCTCGGCCGCCGAGCGCCCGGTCCGCGACGTGACCGTCGGCGCCAAGGACGGCGCGCTGACCGTGCTGGGGACGATCGCCCCGCGCCTGACAGACAAGCTCATGGAGGCCTCGTTCTTCGACCAGCAGAAGGGCGACGCCCCATACACCGGTGACCGTTCGGGGACGCTCCAGGAGCCCGTACCTGGCAGCGGGCGCGTCCACGGCGCCGTCGACGGCCACGTGTTCCAGTCGAGCCCGTGGGCGCAGCTTCAGGCCCACCCGCTCGCGTCGGCCGGCCTCGCGCTCGGCGCGGCGCTCGCGCTCACGCTCGGCCTCCGCCGGAACTAGCCCGCCGCGCCTGCCAGGTGCCCCGCCCCACCCCGCCCCATGCGCCGGGCGGGGTGGGGCGTTTTGCTGGGTCCGGGCGGGGCGGGGTGGCCGCTCGCGCCGTCGGCGGGCTGGAGAGGCCGTGGGAAGACGAGCGCCGCCGGGGCCACCCCGCCCGGCGTTATCGTTCACGCACACCCCGCCCCGCCCCGATGCCGTTTTCGCTTTCCACTGGGCGCCCGCTGGCGCTCGCCCTCGCCGCCCTGGTCGTCGCCGCCCCGCCCGTGGCGGCTCAGAACACGGACCCCGTGCGGCTCGCGCCGGCCGGTGTGCCGGGCGTGAACGCCGTCGCGCCGACGCCGGCCGCCGAGCGGGAGCGGGCCGCGGCCGTGCGCGCCGATCTCGCGCGGCGCTCGGCGGTCGCCGAAGTCCCCTTCCGGTCCGTCGGGCCGACGGTCATGAGCGGGCGCGTGACCGACGTCGAGGGCAAGCCGGGCGACCCCAGCGACTTCTACGTGGCCTACGCGTCCGGCGGCCTGTGGCGGACGCAGAACGCGGGCGGCTCGTTCGAGCCGCTCTTCGACGACATGCCCCAGATCACGATCGGCGACATCGCCGTCGACTGGCGCGACCCCGAGGGCGACGGGCCGACTGTCTGGGTGGGCACCGGCGAGTCGAACTCGTCACGGTCGTCGTACGCCGGGAGCGGCCTCTACAAGTCGACCGACGGCGGCCGGACGTGGGCGCACCTCGGGCTCGACGAGACCCACCACGTCGGCCGCGTCGTCGTCCACCCCGCCGACCCCGACGTGGCGCTCGTGGCCGCGGTCGGCCACCTGTACTCGCCGAACCCCGAGCGCGGCCTCTACCGGACCGAGGACGGCGGGACGACGTGGACCCACGTCCTGGCCCTCGACGACGACACGGGCGCCATCGACATTGTCCTCGACCCAACCAATCCCGACCGCGTCTACGCGGCGACGTGGACGCGCGCGCGCCGGGCGTGGGACTTTCGCGAGGGCGGGGCGGGGTCCGGCCTCTGGGGCTCGACCGACGGCGGCCAGACGTGGGCGCGCCTGAACGTCGAGGGCTCCGGCTTCCCGACCGGCGCCGACGTTGGGCGGATCGGCCTGGACGCGCACCCGAGCGGGGCGCTCTTCGCCGTCGTCGACAACCAGGCGCGGCGGCCCGAGGAGGAGCCGGACGAGGACGCGCCGGCCGTCACGCGCGACCTCCTCCGCGCCATCTCGACCGAGGACTTTCTCGCGCTCGCCGAGGACGACCTCAACGCGTTCCTCGACGCCAACAACGTCCCCTACAGCTACACCGCCGAGTCCATCCTGGAGATGGTGCGGGCGGGGCGGATCGAGCCGGCCGACCTCGTGGGGTTCCTCGAAGACGCCAACGCCCAGTTGTTCGACACGCCCGTCGTCGGCGCCGAGGTCTACCGCTCCGACGACCACGGCCGGACGTGGACGCGGACGCACGAGGGCTTCCTCGACGACCTGTTCTACAGCTACGGCTACTACTTCGGCGTCCTCCGCGTGGCGCCCGACGACCCCGACCGGCTCTACGTCCTGGGCGTCCCGCTCGTGGCTTCGTCCGATGGCGGGGCCACGTGGGCGCGCGCCGACGCGCCGCAGGTCCACGTCGATCACCACGCGCTGTGGTTCGACCGGACGCGGCCGGGCTACATGATCTCGGGGAACGACGGCGGCCTCAACGTGAGCTACGACCGCGGCGCCACGTGGTCGAAGCTGAACGCGCCGGCCGTGGGCCAGTTCTACGCCGTCCAGGTCGACGACGCCGAGCCGTACAACGTCTACGGCGGGCTCCAAGACAACGGCGTCTGGGTCGGCCCGAGCACCTACGAGGCGTCGCGCGGGTGGCTCGCCGAGGGCGAGTACCCCTACCACCGGATCATGGGCGGCGACGGCATGCAGATCCAGGTCGACGACCGCGACGGGACCGTCTACACGGGCTTCCAGTTCGGGAACTACTTCCGCACGGACCGGAGCGGGGAGGGGGAGGCCGAGCGCGTCGTGCCGCAGCACGAGCTGGGCGAGCGGCCGCTCCGGTTCAACTGGCAGGCGCCGATCTGGCTCAGCCGCCACGTCCCGGACGTCCTCTACTTCGGGTCGAACAAGGTCCACCGCTCGCTCGACCGCGGCGACACGTGGGAGGCGCTCTCGGACGACCTCACGGGCGGCGGCACGCCGGGCGATGTCCCGTTCGGGACGCTGTCCTCGCTCCACGAGTCGCCGCTCGAGTTCGGGCTCCTGGCCGCCGGCACCGACGACGGCCACGTCTGGGTGAGCGAGGACGGCGGGCGGACGTGGCAGGACCGCTCGGCCGGGCTCTCGCCCGACCTCTGGGTAAGCCGTGTCGAGCTCTCGGGCCACGACCGCGGCCGCCTGCTCGTCGCCCTCAACGGCTACCGCTGGGACCACTTCGAGAGCTACGTCTACGCCTCCGACGACCTCGGGCGGACGTGGCAGCGTGTCGGGCTCGACCTCCCCGCCGAGCCGGTCAACGTGGCCACGGAGGACCCGAGGAACCCGGACGTCGTCTATGTGGGCACCGACGGCGGGCTCTACCTCTCGCTCGACCGAGGCGCCTCGTTCCAGGCCTTCCACGGCCAGCGCGCCCGCCCCGCCCCCGGCGACGGTGACCGCGGCCCGTTCATGGGACCGGACTCCGGCGCCGATTCGCCTGCCCTCCCGTACGCGCCGGTCCACGACCTGGTGGTCCAGGAGCGCGAGGCCGACCTCGTCGTCGGCACGCACGGGCGGTCGATCTGGATCGTCGACGTGGGCCTCGTCCAGCAGATGACGCCGGCGGTGCAATCCTCTGCGCTGCACGTGTTTGCGCCCGATACGCTCACGCACAACGAGAGCTGGGGCTCGCGCGGCTACACCTGGTCCGACCCGCGCGAGCCGTCGGTCCAGATCGGCTACACCACGACGGTGACGGGCACCGCCCGCGTCCGCGTTCTCGACGCCGAGGGCGGGGTGGTGCGCCAGATGGACGACGCGGCCGAGCCCGGGATCAACCTGCTCGCCTACGACCTCCGCGCCGACCGCGCGCTCGGCGACGACCACGAGCCGGGAGAGGACACGGGCGCGTTCACCCTCATCCCCGGTGAGTACGTCGTCGAGGTGACGCTGGCGGGGCGGACCGAGACCGCCCCGCTCGTGGTGGAGGCCGGGCCGGAGCCGCGGAGCCGGGCGCGCAAAAAGGCCCCGTGACCGACCGCCCCGCCCCGGAGGGCGGCCGAGAGGAGAGGGGAAAGGCGGCACCGCCGTCTCCGCCCCGCCCCGCCCTCTGGCTCGGCGACCGCCGCGGCGCCGCCGTCGACTGGACGACGCAGCAGTGGGTCAAGGCGACGGGGCGCCGCGTGGACCTGGCCGAGACGCCGTGGCTGGACGGGCCAACGGGCGAGCCCTCGGGGATCGGCGAGGAGTTTTTCGAGGCGTGGGCGGCCGCGAACGGCCTAAGCGTCGAGGAGGGCCTGGGCGCCGAGGCGGGCGGGGCGGCGCGCAGGCTGCTCCCGTCCCTGGACGCGCTCTCCGGCCCCGGCTTCGACGCGGGCGCCGTCGACGCGTCGGTCCGCGACTTCTACGGGCGGACGTCGGCGTACGAGGTCGAGGCGTGGGCCGAGTGGAGCGGCTTGTTCCGGCCGTTCGGCGGCCTCGTCGCCACGCTGTTCAGCCGGCGGCTCGACCAGCTCAACCTCCCCCTCGGCGCGCTCGACACGAGCCGGGGGACCACCTCGCGCGTGCTCCACCTGGTCCGCCCGGGGGGCGGGGTGGCGATGGCGGCGTGGGTGCGGACGCTCCGCGCGACGGGCCGCTCGCTCTATGTCGGGGCGTACTCGGCGGCGCGCGTGCCCGGCCACCCCGCCCCGTGCGTCCGCGTGGTGTTCCCGCTCCCGAACGGGGCGTGTACCGTGCTCCTGCGGCCCGAGGTGGGCGAGGGCGGCGCGCTCCGGCTCGTCTCCAGCGGGGCGGCGTGGGGCGACCCCGGCCTCTACCTCACCGTCCACGACGGCGACCGCGTGTGGGGCCGGGCCGTCCGCTCGCTCCGCGAGACGGTCCGGGTGTACCCCGCCCGCGACGGGGTCCGCACGGACCACACGCTGCGGCTGGGCGGGCGCGTGTTCCTCCGCCTCCACTACCGCCTGGCCGCCCCGCCCGCGGCGTAGGGCGGGGCGGGTCAGCGGCCGGCGCGGACGCGCTCGAACGCCTCGACAAACCGCTCGGCGTCGGCGGGGTCGAAGGCGGGCGGCCCGCCGTCGTCGCCGGTGTGGAACGTCCCGCTCCCCTCGCCGTCGAGGGACTCGATGTCGAGGCGGCCGTCGCCGTCGTGGACCACGCGGACCTCGTCGACCGGGAGCTGCACGGCCCGGTCGAGCACGCCGCCGACGGCGTCGGTGAGGGTCTCGGCGATGAACCCGCCCACCCCGCTCCGTTCGGTCTCCAGCTCGGCCGCGAGGTCCTTTTCGATCTCGGCGCGCTGCGCGTCGGAAAGGTGGAAAAAGACGACGCGGTCGGTGAGCCCGAGGGTCAGGACCCCGTCCGTGCTCGTGATCACGAGCTGCTCCGTGCCCGGGGGCGGGGCGTCGGTAAAGGCGGCGTCGGCCGGGGGCGGGGCGGCGTCGGCGCTCGGGTCGGGCGTGACGTCGGACGGCTCCGGCGCGCAGGCGGCGGCGAGGAGCGCGAGGGCAGAGAGCAGGGCGAGGCGCATGGCGGGGCGGCCGCGAGGGCGAGGCGGTGGCGTGCGGGCTCTGACGGGCGGGGCGGTCCGGGGTTACGCCTCCCCGCCCCGGTGGCGCGTGGGCGAGGCCGGGCGCTCGCTCGCCGCCCCGCCCGTGCGGGTGCGAGAGCGTCACCGGTCGGGACCAAAAAACGCCCCGACCGGCATACGCCAGTCGGGGCGGAGCGGGCGGGTCGTGCCGGTTGTCGTCCCCCCGGACAGATCGCCAGGCTCGACCTCGCTCGATGCCTGAACGTAGGGATCAGAACGCGTCCCGTCAAGGGGTCTTCGCATATTGAGTGAAGCATCAGGTGAAACCCCTGCCGCCCGTCAGCGATATTGCGGCCCCCTCCCGCTGGGCCGCCCCGCCCGCCCCGTCTCAATGCTCCTCCGCTCGTTCGAGAACCGGGCGTTTATCGCGCTCGTCCTCCTCGTCACCGCCGCGCTCGTGTGGACGCTCTCGGGGTTCCTGCTCCCCGTGTTCTGGGCGACGGTCCTCGCCATCCTGTTTACGCCGCTGTTCCAGTGGGTGCGGCGGGGGATGCGGGGGCACAACTCGCTGGCCGCGCTGACGACGCTCCTCATCGTGTTCGTGCTCGTCATCGTCCCGCTCGTGGTGCTGGGCGGGGCGGTCACGCAGGAGGCGCTGGGCCTCTACAACCGGGTCGTGTCGGGCGACATCAACGTGACGGAGCCCCTGCACACGGCCGAGCAGCTGCTCCCCGAGCTGACGCAGCGGGCCGAGGAGCTGGGCGTCGACTTCGACCGGATCCGCGAGAACGCGGCGCAGGCGGCCCTCGCGGTGGGGCAGGGGCTGGCCACGCGCCTGCTCTCCGTGGGCCAGCAGACGCTCCAGTTCGTGCTGCTCCTCGCGGTCACGCTCTACGTCCTGTTCTTTTTCCTCCGCGACGGCGACCGCCTGACGAACACGCTCATCCGCGCGCTCCCGCTCGGCGACCCCCGCGAGCGCCGGCTGCTGACCAAGTTCGTCGCTGTCACGCGGGCGACGGTCAAGGGCACGTTCGTGATCTCGGCGGTCCAGGGCGCCATCGGCGGGGTCACGTTCGCGCTCCTCGGGCTGGGGTCGCCCGTGCTCTGGGGCGTCGTGATGACGGTGTTGTCGTTTATCCCCGCCATCGGCGCCACGATCGTCTGGGGGCCGGTCGCGCTCTACCTCCTCCTGACCGGACAGGTCGTCGAGGGCCTCATCCTGATCGGCGTCGGGGCCGGCATCATGGGGACGGTCGACAACGCGCTCCGGCCCATCCTCGTCGGCCGCGACGCGGGCATGCCCGACTACGTCATCCTGCTCTCGACGCTGGGCGGGTTGGGCACGTTCGGGGTCTCGGGCCTCGTGATCGGCCCGGTCGTGGCTGGCCTCTTCCTGACCGTGTGGGAGCTGTTCACCGAGGAGTTCGCCACGGCCGACACCGATGACCCCGACGTGCCGGGCGACGACCCCGAGGAGGCCGCCGCCGCCGAGCCCGACCCGGCCGCGCTCACGGGAGCGCCCAAGACGTCTCCCGACGACGAGGCCCCCACGTCGGACGTGGTCCTCGACCTGTAGCGGGCCGCCCCGCCCCAACGTCTCGGCATCTCCCGGGGGCGGGGCGGCGGCTGGGCCGGGCGATCTGCCCTTGTCGCCCGGGCGGGGCGGCGGTACCGTCGGCACCTCCCCGCCCCGCCCATGCGCGCGCTCCTCGCCGGTCTCGTCCTCGTCTCGCTCGCCGCCGGGTGCGACTCAGCCTCCGACGAGACGGCGGTCGACGTCACGTTCCGCGACGAGGGCGGGGCGGTCGTCTCGACCGGCCGGCTCCGCCTGGACGAGCCGCTCAGCACGGGCGCGACGGTGTCTGGGACGTACCGGCTCAGCGACGCCAGCCTCACGCCCAACCAGAGCGGGCGGCTCCGCGCGACGTGCGAGAGGGGCGGGGTGGTCAGCGTGGGCCGGCTCCGCGTGGCCGTCGACCTCAACGCGAGCGACGCGGGCCTCACCCTGGAGGGCGCCTGCGGCGTCGACTCGCCGAGCGGGCTGGGCGGCGGCACGTGGAGCCGGATCACCGTCGCCGGCGCGGTCCCCGGCGGCCGGTTCGAGGTCGAGTAGCGCCGCCCCGCTCGGCGCCGCCTCGTGACCGTCCGCCGACGCCCCGCGACCGCTCGCCGCCCCGCCCTTGCGGCGCGGGCGGGGCGGCCGGACGTTGGCGGCCTCGCCACCCGGCCCTTTGGGTCCGGCCCGCCCATGCACCCACCGTCTCCTTCTGCTCTTGCTCCTCGCCGCCCTCACCGCCTGCGACAGCGGCGCGGACGGGCCGCTCGGCGGCCGCTACGACGTCACGCTGTTCGAGGGCGGGGCGGCCGTCGCCACCGGCACGCTCCGGCTCGACGTGGAGGACCTGACCGTCTCCCCGGCGGCCGTCTCGGGGCGGTGGCAGCTGGAGCCCGCGGGCGACGGAGACGCGTCGGGCGTCTCGGGCGACGGCGTCCTGCGCGGGACGTACGACGGCGAGGCCGTCCGCCTGTCGCTCCTCGTCGGCCCGGAGGGGGCGCCCGAGCTCGACGCGGGCGTCGGGCTGGACGGGACGGTCGCGGGGGACGAGATCCGCGGAGAGTGGGGGGCCGGTTTCAGCGACGGACCCGCGGGCACGTTCGAGGCTCGGCGGTAGCGCCGCCCCGCCCACGGCCGAGGGCGGGGCGGTCGTCGGCGGCCTCATCAGACCGCCCCGCCCGAGCACGGCTCAGCAACAAAAAGCGCCCCGGCGGCCGAAGCTGCCGGGGCGCTCGCGTGCGCGGTCGGACCCGAAGGCCGGACCCCGAGGGCGGACCCAAAGGGCGGACCCAAAGGGCGGACCCAAAGGGCGGGGCGGTTAGCTCTGCGTGCCGCCCTCGTCGACGACCTCGAAGTCGGCGTCCTCGGCGCCGTCGCCGCCGGGCGGGGTGGCGCCGGCCTGGGCGTCGGCGGCGGACTGGGCGCCGCCGGCCTCGGCCTCGGCCTGCTGGGCCTTGTACAGGTCCTCGGACGCGGCGCTCCAGGCGCCGTTGAGCTGCTCGACGGCCGACTCGATCTCGTCCAGGTTCTGGTTCTTGTGGACCTCCTTAAGCCGTTCGAGGGCGCCGTCGATCTGCGCCCGCTTGTCGGCCGGGATCTTGTCGCCGTACTCGGCCAGGTTCTTCTCGGTCGAGAAGATGAGGCTGTCGGCCTGGTTGAGCTTGTCGACCGACTCCTTCCGCTTGGCGTCCTCGGCCGAGTTCTCGCGGGCCGCCTTGCGCATGGCCTCGATCTCCTGCTCCGAGAGCCCGGACGAGGCCTCGATGCGGATCGACTGCTCCTTGCCGGTCGCCTTGTCCTTGGCGCTCACCGACAGGATGCCGTCGGCGTCGATGTCGAACGTGACCTCGATCTGCGGCACGCCGCGCGGGGCCGGCGGAATGCCGTCGAGGTGGAAGCGCCCGACCGTCCGGTTGTCGACGGCCATCGAGCGGTCGCCCTGGAGCACGTGGATCTCGACCGACGGCTGGCTGTCGCTCGCCGTCGAGAACGTCTCGGACTTCCGCGTCGGGATCGTCGTGTTGGCCGGGATGAGCGGCGTCATGACGCTACCTAGCGTCTCGATGCCCAGGTTGAGCGGGGTGACGTCGAGGAGGAGCACGTCGGAGACGTCGCCCGAGAGCACGCCGCCCTGGATGGCCGCGCCGAGCGCGACGACCTCGTCCGGGTTGACCGACTTGTTCGGGGCCTTGCCGAAGAACTCGCGGACGACCTCCTGGATCTTCGGGATGCGCGTCGAGCCGCCGACGAGGATGACCTCGTCGACCTGCTCCTTCGAGAGGCCGGCGTCCTTGAGCGCCTTCTGCATCGGCGGGATCGTGCGCTGCACGAGGTCGTCGACGAGCTGCTCGAACTTGGCGCGTGTGAGCTCCAGCGTGAGGTGCTTCGGCCCCTCCTGCGTGGCCGTGATAAAGGGCAGGTTGACCGTCGTCGCAGCACTCGCCGAGAGCTCGATCTTGGCCTTCTCGGCCGCCTCCTTGAGGCGCTGGAGGGCCATCGGGTCGTTGCGGAGGTCGATCCCCTCCTGCGACTTGAACTCGTCGGCGATCCAGTCGATGAGGCGCTGGTCGAAGTCGTCGCCGCCCAGGTGCGTGTCGCCGTTCGTGGACTTGACCTCGAAGACGCCGTCGCCGAGCTCCAGGATGGAGATGTCGTAGGTGCCGCCGCCCAGGTCGTAGACGGCGACGACTTCGTCCTCCTTCGTCTTGTCGAGGCCGTAGGCGAGGGCGGCCGCCGTGGGCTCGTTGAGGATGCGCTTGACTTCGAGCCCCGCGATCTGGCCGGCCTCCTTGGTCGCCTGGCGCTGGGAGTCGTTGAAGTAGGCGGGGACCGTGATGACGGCCTCCGTCACGCGCTCGCCGAGGTAGTCCTCGGCCGTCTGCTTGAGCCGGCCGAGCACCATGGCCGAGATCTCCTGCGGCGTGTACAGCTTCTCCTCGCCACCGGCGTCGACGCCGATCCGGGCCACCCCGCCCTCGCCCTTGGTCACGGTGTAGGGGACCGTCTTGGTCTCCTCGGCGACCTCGGAGAGCTGGCGGCCCATGAACCGCTTGACGGAGAAGATGGTGTTCTGCGGGTTCGTGATGGCCTGGCGCTTGGCCGGGGCGCCGACGAGCCGCTCGCCGTCCTTCTTGAACGCGACGACGGACGGCGTCGTCCGCCCGCCCTCGGCGTTGGGGACGACGACGGGTTCGTTGCCTTCCATGACGGCGACGACGGAGTTCGTCGTGCCTAAGTCGATGCCAATGATCTTGCCCATGAGAGTGGAGGGGGTCTGTCTACAGGTAAAAAAAGAGGGGACGCCGACGGGGCCAGGGCGGTCGCTCGTGGGCGGGGGACCTACGTCCGCGCCGCTGCCGAGGATCCGCCGGCCACCCCGCCCAGGCCGCCCCAGCGGGGGCGGGATGAGCCACGGGAGCGGCCAGTCCTGCCGGGGCGTCACCCGGTTCGTATCGCCCAAACAGAGGACAAGAGCCGTGCCACCCCGCTTCTGCTGCCGTTGTGGCAGAGGGTGGCGCAGGGGTCCGGCCGCCCCGCTCCAGCGGGCGGGGCGGGGTGGCCGGGCGCTCGGGGTCTGCCCCGGTCCCTCCTCCTCGTCGGCCTGAACGGGCGGGTCGGACGTGCCAGGCTGCTGGAGCCGGGGCCGCGCTCCTGCAGGCGGGGTAGCCCCAGTCGCCGCCACCCCGCCCTGCCCACGGGCGACCGCCGGTCGCCCCTACGACGGCCGCCCCGCCCGTGGCGTGGGCGGGGCGGGCACTGTGCCCCCGCGCGGACACCACGTGTGGTGTCCCTACGACTCTGGGACATCACGTTCTTGCGGGCGGGGCGGCCTGGTACGTCGCGGCTGGACGGCGTTGCATGCAACGCCGCTACGATGGCCACCCCGCCCATGCTGTGGGCGGGGCGGTAGTCTTCCGCTGCCCGCTGCCCGCTGCCCGCTGCCCGCTGCCCGCTGCCCGCTGCCCGCTGCCCGCTGCCCGCTGCCCGCTGCCCCGGGCGGGGTGGAGGCGGCCCGGCGGGGGGCACTATCTTGGCCGTCCCGCCCGGTGAGCCGCGCCCCACGGGTCCCGTCCCCTGGATCGCCCCGATGAAGCACGTCCCCAACGCCCTCACCGTCGGTCGCATCCTGGTCGCGCCGGTGTGCCTGTACCTGCTGTGGACGGGGACGCTGGGGGGGCAGGTGGCCGGGGCGGCCCTGTTTATCGTGGCCGCCATCACGGACTGGCTCGACGGCCATTTTGCCCGGCGCTACGGCGTGGGCTCGCGGCTCGGCCAGTTTCTCGACCCGCTGGCCGACAAGGTCCTGGTGCTCGGCGGCTTCTTTCTCGTCCCCTTCCTGGACCCGCTCGACCAGGGGCTCGCGAGCCTGGGCGGGGCGTGGCCCGCGTGGCTCGCGATCGCGGCCATCGCGGTGCGCGACCTCGCCGTGACCGTCCTCCGCGTGGTCTACGAGCGCCGCGGGCGCCCGCTCCAGACGTCGTCGGCGGCCAAGTGGAAGACGGCGTGGCAGCTCACGTTCCTCATCACGGCGTTCGTGTTCCTGGCCGGCACGCACATGCAGGCGCTGGGCGGCGCGCTGGGCGCGCTGGGCCGGTTCCTCTCGGCGGCGCTCGCGAGCCCCGCCCCGCTCGTGTTCCTGCTCGCGACGGCCGCGGTGACCGTTTACACGGGCGTCCTCTACTTCCGCTCGTCGTCGGCCACGGCCGTTTAGCGGGAGCCCGCCCCGCCCAGCGGAGACGTTCTGCGGACGGACCTGGCGGGCGGGGCGGCGGCTCCTCCATCCTTATGTCGACTTCCGAGACCCTCGCCCGCGACCTGCTCCGCATCGGGGCCGTCGCGCTCCGCCCCGACCAGCCGTTTACGTGGGCGAGCGGGCGGCTCGCGCCCGTCTACACCGACAACCGGCTCGCGCTGTCCCACCCCGCCGTCCGCGACCGAGTGGTCGCCGGGTTCGTGGACCTCGCCGGGCGCGTGGGCAGCGTCGAGGCCGTCTCGGGCACGGCCACGGCCGGCATCGCGCCCGGGGCGCTCCTGGCCGACCGGCTGGGTGTCCCGTTCAGCTACGTCCGCGCGGCGGCCAAGGGGCACGGGCGGGAAAACCGGATCGAGGGCCGCGTCGAGCCGGGGCAGCGCGTGGTCGTGGTCGAGGATCTGGTGTCGACGGGCGGCTCGGTCGTCTCGGCCGCCGAGGCGCTCCGCGAGGCGGGCGGGGCGGTCGTCGGCGCGCTCGCCGTCTTTACCTACGGGTTCCCCGAAGCCGACCGCGCGTTCGACGACGCCGGGCTGGATCTCCACACGCTGACGGACTTCGAGACGCTCGCGCGTCTCGCCGCCGAGACCGGCGCGCTCGGTGAGGGCGCGTGGAGCGTGCTCCGCGCCTGGCGCGACGACCCCGCCGGCTGGAGCCGCGAGCGGGGCGGGGCGGGGTAGGGGAGCCGCCCCGCCCCTGCGCGATGTGGGCGGGGTGGTGCACCGCCTCCGCCCCGCCCACACCGCGCGGACCGACGGCGTTGCCCGGCGGCGTTGCATGCAACGCCGCTACGGCGTCCGCCCCGCCGGCGCCGTGGGCGGGGTGGTCATCTGCCGCCCGCCGACCTTCCGGCCGTCTTCCGCCCCGCCCGCGCGCTGGGACCGGGCGGGGTGGGCATCTTCCGCCTTCCGCCTTCCGCCTTCCGCCTTCCCGCATGACCGGACACCTGCTCACCGTCGGCGACGAGATCCTGCTCGGCCAGATCGTTAACACGAACGCGGCGTGGCTGGGCGAGCGGCTGGCCGGCGCCGGCGTCGACCTCCGCCGCGCCGAGACGGTCGGCGACGACGTGGACGTGATCGCGGCGGCCATCGAGCGGGCCTACGCCGACGGCGCCGCGGTCGTCGTGGTCACCGGCGGGCTCGGCCCGACGCACGACGACGTGACGCGGGCGGCCGTGGCGCGCGTCTTCGGCCGCGACCTCACGTTCCACCCCGACCTGTTCGCCGCCATCGAGGCCCGCTACACCGAGCGCGGCCGGACGATGCCGCCCATCGGCCGCGTCATGGCCGAGGTGCCGGACGGGTTCGACGTGCTCGACAACCCGAAGGGCACGGCGCCCGGCCTCTGGGGCACGCGCGAGCGGGCGGGGCGGCGCGACGTGGTCGCCGTCCTCCCGGGCGTCCCGTACGAGATGGAGGCGATCACCGAGGGCTCGGTCCTCCCGCGCCTCCGCGCGCTCCAGGACGGGTTCGTCCTCAGCCGCACGCTGCTGACCGTGGGACGGGGCGAGAGCGACTTGGCCGGGATGCTCGACGGCTGGACCGCCCCGCCCGGGCTGGCGCTCGCCTACCTCCCCAGCCTAGGCACGGTCCGCCTGCGCGTGACGGCGCGCGGGCCGGACCGCGAGGCGGCGCAGGCGCTCGTCGACGAGGGCGCGGGCGCCCTCCGCGACCGGCTCGGGACGCTCGTCTTCGGCGAGGGCACGACGACGCTGGAGGCCGTCGTGAACGACCTGCTCGCGGAGCACGGGCGGACGGTCGCGTTCGCCGAGAGCTGCACGGGCGGGGCGGTCGCCGCGCGCGTGGCGTCGGTCCCCGGCGCCAGCCGCGTGCTCCGGGGCGGCGTCGTGGCCTACGACAACGCGGTCAAGGCCGACCTGCTCGGCGTGGCGTCGGACGCGCTCGACGACTTTGGCTCGGTGTCCGAGCCCGTCGCGCTCCAGATGGCGCGGGGCGTCCGCGAGCGCCTGGGCGCCGACGTCGGCGTGGCGACGACGGGCGTCGCGGGGCCGACCGGGGGCACGCCCGAGAAACCCGTCGGCACGGTCTGGGTCGCCTACGCGGACGCCGACGGCGAGCGGGCGGTCGGCCTCCGTCTCACGCGCGACCGGACCGTCAACATCGGCCTCACGACGACGGCGGCGCTGGACCTCCTGCGGCGCCAGACGCTGCGGTCGGTGGGGGAGGGATGAGGCGCGCGGGCGGGGTGGTGCCCGTTTGATTCCGCCCCGCCCTTTGGGTCCGCCCCACGACGGGCACCCGTAGGAACACGGCTTGCCGTGTCCGGGGCGGGCGGGGCGGCCGGAGCCCACGCCGCGCTAGAAGCAGGCTGCCACCCCGCCCCGCCGGCTCCTGGGCGGGGCGGCCCACCACCCCGCCCGCCGAACGTTTGCGGGCGGGGCGGGTACTCCAGCGCGAGGGCACCCCGACAAGGCGGGCCGTGACGCGGAGGTGTCACCCGACGTCCGTATCGTGGGCGCTCTCCCTCTTGCACCGCGCGGCCCCGCCCCGGCCCCGACCTCCAGCCCGCTCCCTAGAGCCCGACCCCATGGCGAAAACGACCACCGCCCCGCCCGCCGACTCCGCCGCCAAGGCGAAGGCCCTCGATCTGGCCATGAAGCAGATCGACAAGCAGTTCGGGAAGGGCGCCATCATGAAGATGGGCGACGCCCCGCCGGTCGAGATGGACGCCATCTCGACGGGGTCGCTGACCCTCGACCACGCGCTCGGGATCGGGGGCGTCCCGCGCGGCCGCATCATCGAGATCTACGGCCCCGAGTCGTCGGGCAAGACGACGCTGGCGACCCAGATCATCGCCGAGGCCCAGAAGCGCGGCGACCAGTGCGCGTTCATCGACGCCGAGCACGCCTTCGACCCGACCTACGCCGAGAAGCTGGGCGTGAACACGGACGAGCTGCTCATGTCGCAGCCCGACACCGGCGAGCAGGCGCTCGAGATCTGCGACATGCTCGTGCGCTCCGGCGCCCTCGGCGTCGTCGTCATCGACTCGGTCGCCGCGCTCGTGCCCAAGGCCGAGATCGAGGGCGAGATGGGGGCCAGCCACGTCGGCATCCAGGCCCGGCTCATGAGCCAGGCGCTCCGCAAGCTGACCGGCACGATCAAGCGGACGAACACGATCCTCATCTTCATCAACCAGATCCGCATGAAGATCGGCGTCATGTTCGGCTCGCCCGAGACGACCGCCGGCGGCCGCGCGCTCAAGTTCTACGCGTCGGTCCGCATGGACATCCGCCGGATCGGGGCGCTCAAGGACGGCCAGGAGGTCGTCGGCAACCGGACGCGCGTGAAGGTGGTCAAGAACAAGGTGGCGCCCCCGTTCCGCCAGGCCGAGTTCGACATCGTCTACGGTGAGGGCGTCTCGTCCTTGGGCGAGCTCGTCGACCTCGGGCTGGAGCACGACATCATCCAGAAGTCGGGGTCGTGGTACAGCTACGGCGAGGAGAAGATCGGCCAGGGCCGCGACGCCACAAAGGAGTGGCTGCGGACGAACGAGGACCGGCGCGAGGCCGTCAAGCAGTCGGTCAAGGAGGCGCTCGGGATGGTCCCCGGCCCGGCCCCGTCCGACGACGACAGCGACGACGTGGAGGTGGAGAGCGCGCAGGAGGCGCTCCTAGAAGACTAGGCCGCCCCGCCCCGCCCCGCCCCGACTCCGACGCCGCCCGGTCCACACCGGACGGCGTCGCTCGTTAGAGCGGACCCGAAGGGCGAGACGCGGGGCAGACGCCGGAGCGGGCGGGGTGGTCGGTTCTCCGGGTCCACGCCTCCGCCGTCACACGTCCCCCAGGGCGGGGCGGATCAGGACCTCCTCGACGACTGAGCGGGGCGAGAGGCCGGCCACCTCGACGGCCACGCGGGCGACGTCCTCCGGCGGCATGAGCCGGTCGGCCTCGACGCCCGCGCCCTCCCACGACGGCGTGAGCGTGGCGCCCGGCAGGAGCACCGTCACGCCGACGCCGGTCCCCTTGGTCTCCTCGCGGAGCGCGCGCGCGAGGCCGAGGACGGCGTGCTTGGCCGCCCCGTACGCCGCCCCGCCCGGGTAGCCGCGGACCGACGCGACCGACCCCATCATGAGCACGCGGCCGGAGCCGCGCGCGAGCAGGGCCGGCAGAAAGGCGCGCGTGACCAGGAACGCGCTGACAGCGTTGACCTCGATCTGCCGCCGGAACGTCTCGGGCGACGTGTCCAGAAACCCGCCCGGCGTAAACAGGCCGGCGTTGTTGACGAGCACGTCGGGCACGCCGAGCTGATCGGCCACGTCGCGGCCGAGCGCCTCGACGGCCGCGTCGTCGGTCACGTCGCACGGGAACACGTCGGCCTGGCCGCCCCGCCCGCGGCAGTCGGCGGCGACGACCTCCAGCTTCGCCTCGTTCCGGCTGACGAGGGCGAGGCGCGCGTCGTCCTGCTCGGCGAAGGCGCGGGCAATGGCGGCGCCAATCCCTTGGGAGGCGCCGGTGATGAGGACGAGCGACATGGCAGGCGGAGGGGCAGCGGGCGGGGTGGCCTCCAACGCAGCGGGCGCGCGGCGCCGTTCCCGGCCGGTAGCTTCGGACCGCCCCGCCCGCCGACTGCGCGGGCGGGGGGGTACCGACCTCGTTCCCCCCAGCCCGTCAGCGCCTCCCTATGCCCGCTTTGCCGTCCGACACCGTCGCCCTCGTCACCGGAGCCAGCCGCGGGGCGGGGCGGGCGATTGCTCGCGCGCTCGCCCGCGAAGGCGCCGCCGTCGCCGTGAACTACCTCCAGAGCCAGGACAAGGCCCAAGCCGTGGTGGAAGAAATCGAGAGCGCCGGCGGCCGCGCCTTTGCGCACCAAGCCGACGTCACGGACGCCGACGCGGTGCAGGCCCTCGTCGACGCCGTCGTCGAGCGGTGGGGCCGCCTCGACGTCGTCGTGTCGAGCGCGCTCCCGCGCTACTCGTTCGACCCGAGCGCGCCGTACGTGAGCGTCGAGACGGTCGAGTGGGACCACTTCCAGCGCCAGTATGAGGGGGCCGTCCGCGCGGCGTTCCACCTGGCGCGCGCCGCGCTCCCGACGATGAAGGCGCAGGGCGGCGGCTCGCTCGTCCACGTCGGCACCAACCTCGTCTACAACCCGGTCGTGACGTACCACGACTACACGGCGGCCAAGGCCGGCCTCGTAGGCCTCACGCGGACGCTGGCGAAGGAACTCGGGGCCTACGGCGTCCGCGTCAATCTCGTCGCCGGCGGCCTCCTCCAGACGACCGACGCGAGCGCCGTCACCACGGACGAGGTGTTCGAGTTCGTCCGCCAGGGGACCCCGCTCCAGGAGACCGTGACGCCGGAGCAGTTTGCCGACGCCGTTCTCTTTTTCGCCTCGCCCTGGAGCCGGTCGGTCACCGGCCAGTCGCTCGCTGTCGACGGCGGCCTGACGATGGCGTAGGGGCGGGGCGGCGTAGGGGACGATGGCGTAGGGGCGGGGCGGCCCACGCAGGCTCGGGGCGCCACCCCGCCCCGCGGTCGTGGCTCCGGGCGGGGCGGCCGTCCACCCCGCCCAGGCGCTGCCGCCGGCCGGGGCGGGGTGGGCTCGGCGGCGGGCGCCACGGCGGGCGGGGCGGGCTCGGTGGCTACGACGATGGAGACCTGACGGTTAGGTGAGGGAGGACGATAGGCGCTCGTTAAGCGGAGAAATGGATTGCGCGAAGTGAGGATGAACCTTACCATCGTTGCTCCAGCCACCCCGCCCTGGTGTCTCCAAACGGGTGGTGTTCCTGTCGGTCTCCCTGGCCCTTTGCCCCATGCCCCTTGCTCCTTTCCGCCCCACCGCCTGGTGGGTGCTCGCTGCGGCGCTCGCCGTCACCGTTGTCTCTCCCGCCGCCGCGCAGGACGCGGACGCCCGCTTGTCGAAGGCCGCCTTCGACGCCTCCACGCTGACCCGCGTCGCGTGGGACGGCGAGCGGGGCACCCCGCAGTTTCTCGCCGGCGACCTCGGCGTGTACGACGCCGCGCCCGCAGCGGCGGCCCAGGCGTTCCTGAGCGCGAACGCGGCCGCGTTCGGGTTCGACGAGGACCCCGATGTCCGCCTCGTGCGCGCCGAGCGCGACGACCTCGGGCTCGAGCACGTCGTCGTGCAGCAGGAGGTCGGCGGCGTCCCCGTGTGGGGCGCCCAAAGCGCGCTCCACCTCGACCGGTCGGGCCGGGCCTACGCCTGGGGCGGCGCGCTCCACCCCGGCGCTGAGAGCGTCGCGACCCGCCCCGCCCTCAGCGCGGCGTCGGCGCTCGACGCCGCCCGCGCGGCGGTGGCGGTGACCGAGGAGCGGGCGTCGGTGCCCGCCGACGCGCTCGGCGAGGCCATCGACTGGACGCCCCAGGCCGAGCTCGTGGTCTACCCCGGCGACGACGGCTACGCGCTCGCCTACCACGTCCGCCTGTTCGCCGAGCGGCCGGTGCCGGCCAACTGGGAGGTGTTCGTCGACGCCCAGACCGGCGCCGTCCTCCACCACTTCAACTCGATCCACACGACCGCCCCGCCCTCGGCGGGCGCGGCCGGGCGGGGCGGGGCGGCGGCCAGGGCGGCGGCCGGCTCGCCCGTGTTCGTCGACGGCTCGGCGAACGGGACCGGGACGACGCTCTACGCTGGGACGACCTCCATCCCGACGTTCCTCTCGCAGGGCACCTACTACCTCTACGACACGACGCGCGGGCCGGATTACATCCGCACGCTGTCGGCGAACGGCCAGAACACGCTGCCGGGCAGCTACGTGACCGACGCCGACAACAACTTCTCGGCCTCCAACCAGCGGATCGCCGTGAGCGCCCACACGGGCGCCGTCCAGGTCTTCGACTACTTCAAGGGGACGCACGGCCGGTCGAGCTACGACGGCAACAACGCCTCGATCACCTCGACCGTCAGCTACGACGACGTGCCGGGCGGCGACGGGTACAACAACGCCTTCTGGAACGGCCAGCAGATGGTCTACGGCGACGGCGACGGCCGGACGTTCTCGCCGCTCGTCGAGCTCGATATCGTCGCCCACGAGCTCACGCACGCCGTGACCGGCGCCTCGGCCGGGCTCATCTACCAGAACGAGTCGGGGGCGCTGAACGAGGCCGTTTCCGACATCTTCGCCGTCATGGTCGACCGCGACGACTACCGCGTCGGCGAAGAGTCGTACACGCCGGGCACGTCGGGCGACGCGCTCCGCTACCTCGACGACCCGCCGGCCGGCGACCAGCCGGACCACTACGCCGACCGCTACGTCGGCAGCCAGGACAACGGCGGCGTCCACATCAACTCGGGGATCGCCAACAAGCAGGCGTACCTGATGATGGCCGGCGGCACGTTCCGCGGCCAGTCCGTCCAGAGCGTCGGCCGGGGTGTGACCGAGAAGGTGTGGTACCGGGCGCTCACGCGCTACTTCACGGCCTCGACCAACTTCGCGGGCGCCCGCGAGGGGACGCTCCAGGCGGCGGCCGACCTCTACGGCGCCGGCTCGTCGCAGGCCCGCGCGGTCGCCGACGCCTGGGCGGCTGTCGGCGTCGGCTCGGCGTCCGGCGGCTCGGACGGCGGCACCGGCGGCGGCACGCCCGAGTGGCGCTACGAGACGCAGACGATCCAGAGCCCGCACCCGTACAGCAACAGCCTCAACAACACGAAGTCCTACTCGAAGTCCGGCGCCCAGCGCGTGGCGATGTACTTCGAGCGGTTCGAGCTCGAGGCGAACTACGACTACGTCTACGTCAAGGACCAGTCGGGGACGACGCGGGCCACCTACACCGGCACGAAGGACGCCTTCTGGGCCATCGTCGACGGCCCGGTGATCTCGGCCAACCTCGTCACCGACCGGAGCGTGACCGGCTACGGCTACCGCGTGACGCGCGTGGCCTACTTCTCGGACCGCGCGCTCCTCGCGGCCGACGCCGAGGGGACGCCGCTCGCCGAGGCCCCGACCGCCCCGCCCTCGGACCCGGTCCTGGCTCTCCAGAAGGCCGAGGTCGTGGAGCTGTCGCTGGCCCTCGCCCCGAACCCGGCGCGCTCGGCCGCGACCGTGACGGTCGGCCTGCCCGAGGGCGGGGCGGTCCGCGTGGCGGTCTACGACCTCCTCGGCCGCGAGGTGGCCGTGGCGGCCGACGGCACGTTCGAGGCGGGGCTCCACCCGGTCGCGCTCCAGACGGCCGCGCTCCCGGCCGGCGCCTACGTCGTCGTGCTCGACGCGGCCGGCGAACGGCGGACGTCGCGGCTGACGGTCGTGCGCTAGCCGCCCCGCCCGTGGGGACCGCCCCGCCCGGCGTCCCGAGCGCCCCCGCCCCGCCCGGGCGGGGGCGTTTTTTTGTAGAGGGATGGGGGATGCGCGCTCCGCGCGCTCGGGATGGGGGATGGGCAGAGGCGCGGCCCGGACCGCCCCGCCCTCGGCACGGGGCGAGGCGCGGCGAGGCCTGGAGCCCCCCCCCGCCGGTCGGATCCCGAGGGCGGGGCAGACCCGGAGGGCGGGGCGGGAACGCATTCCCCACATCCCTCTATCCCTCCATCCCCCATCCCTCCCCATTGTGAACCGCCTCGCCCAGACCAACAGCCCGTACCTGCTCGGCCACGCCGGCAACCCCGTCGACTGGTGGCCGTGGTCGGACGCCGCCTTCGAGGAGGCCCGCCGCCGCGACGTGCCCGTGTTCCTCTCCATCGGCTACGCGACGTGCCACTGGTGCCACGTCATGGAGCACGAGTCGTTCGAGGACGCCGAGGCCGCGCGCGCGCTCAACGACGCGTTCGTGTGCGTCAAGGTGGACCGCGAGGAGCGGCCCGACGTCGACGGCGTCTACATGGCCGCGGTCCTCGCGGCGACCGGGCGGGGCGGGTGGCCGCTGACGGCGCTGCTCACGCCCGACACGCGCGAGCCGTTCTGGGTCGGGACCTACCTCCCGCGCGAGAGCCGCGGCGGCCGGATCGGCGTGCTCGACCTGGCCGAGAACGTGTCGCGGTTCTGGCGCGAGAACGCCGACGGCGTGCGCCAGTCGGCGTCCGAGCTGGCCGGCGTCGTCCGCCGCATGGGCGAGGGCGGGTCCGAAGGCGACGCGCTGGGCGCGGCCGACGTGGACGCCGCGGCCGAGGCGCTCCGCCGACGGTTCGACCCGGCGCACGGCGGGTTCGGGGCGGCCCCCAAGTTCCCCACGCCGCACCACGTGCTGTTCGCGCTGCGGCGCGGGGCGCAGACGGGCGACGAGTCGCTCACGGCGCTCGCCGTCGCCACGCTCCGGGCGATTCGGCGAGGCGGCGTCTACGACCAGCTCGGCGGCGGGCTCCACCGCTACGCGACCGACCGGGCGTGGCTCCTGCCGCACTTCGAGAAGATGCTCTACGACCAGGCCGGCTACGCGCTCGCCTGCACCGAGGCGTGGGCGGCGACCGGCGCGCCCGACCTCCGCGAAGCGGCCGAGGCCACGCTGGACTACGTGCTCCGCGACCTGCGCTCGCCGACCGGCGCCTTCTTCTCGGCCGAGGACGCCGACTCGCTGAACGCCCACGGCGAGCGCGAGGAGGGCGCGTTCTACGTCTGGACCGAGGCCGAGATCGACGCCGCGCTGGATGCCGACGACGCCCGGATCGCCAAGGACATTTGGGGGACCGAGCCCGCGGGCAACTACGCCGACGAGGCGACGGGCCAGAAGACGGGCGCGAACGTGCTCCACCACCCCGCCCCTGACCTCTCAGCAGACGATCCGCTCGCGCCCGCGGCGGAGCGCCTGGGCCTGGACACCGACGACCTGCGCGCCCGTCTCGGCCCGATCCGCCGGGCGCTCCTCGACGTCCGGGCGGGGCGGCCGCGCCCGCTCCTCGACGACAAGGTCCTGACCGACTGGAACGGGCTCGCGATCGCCGCCCTCGTCGTCGCCGCGCGCACGTTCGGGCGCGACGACTACGCCGACGCGGCGGGCGGGGCGGCCGCCTTCCTGCTCGGCACCATGCGGACGGACGCGGGCGGCCTCCTCCATCGCTACCGAGACGGCGAGGCCGGCATCGACGGGCTCCTCGACGACTACGCGTTCCTCGTCTGGGGCCTCACCGAGCTGTACCAGACGACGTTCGACGAGGCGCACCTCGCGGCGGCCCTCGACCTCCACGCCCAGATGCGCGAGCGGTTCGAGGACTCGGAGGGCGGCTACTTCGTCTCGCCCGCCGACGCGCCCGACCTCATCGTCCGCCAGAAGAGCCCGGACGACGGGGCGCTGCCGGCCGGCGCGAGCGTGGCCGTCTACAACGGGCTCCGCCTCGCGCGCCTCACGGGCCGCCCCGCCCTCGAAGAGGCCGCCCGCCGCGGGCTGCGCGCGCCGGCCGTCGTCCGCGAGCACCCGTCGGGCTTTACGCACCTCCTGACGGCGGCGGCGTTCGCGGCCGGCCCGGCGCAGGAGGTCGTGGTCGCGGGCGAGCGGGGCGGGGCGGACACGGCGGCCGTGCTGGCGGCCGTCCGCTCGGTCTACGCGCCGTTCGCGGTCGCGCTGCTGCGGGCGCCCGGCGTCGGCCCGGCGCCGATCAGCGAGCTCGCGCCGTTCGCCGAGGCGCAGACGGCGCTGCCCGCCCCACGCGGGCGGGGCGGGGCGGCGACGGCGTACGTGTGCCGCGACCACGTGTGCAGCGCGCCGACCATGGACCCGGAGGCGGCGCGGGCGCGGCTGGCCGAGGCGGTCGCCGCCCCGCCCGCCGGCGGCTGAGGGCCGCCCCGCCCGCGCCGGCGTTCGTGGGCGGGGCGGGCGTTACGCCGGCTCCCCTCCGTAGTAGAGCGAGTCTCGATGGAGGTCCGCCCCGCCCGGCCACTCCAGGCCGAACCCTCCGGGCTCCACGGCCACGCGCGCGAATGCGTCGGGGGTGGCCGGCGGCGCGACCGGCCCGGTGCCGACGCTGTCTGCGAGATCGAGCCGCCGGCGCTCCCCGGTCCCGAACGTAGCGACGAGGACGAACGGGGGGTCGGCCCGGACTGCGATGATCCTCGGGGCCAGGGGGAGCGGGGCGGGGCGGTCGCCGGGAGGCGGGGCGGGGGAGGCAGTGACTGACATGAAGGCGAGGCGCTAGCGAAGTGGAACGATCGTGCCGGGAGCCTCTCCGTTCACGGCCCGACTCCACGCCCGTTCCAACTCCTCAGCGTGAAGCTCGGCCCACGCTTGGACGAGGCGCCGTTGTCTCCGTGGGAGTTTGCCGGCTAAGACCTCTGCATCAGGGATCGAGAATGCTGCCTCGTGCTCGGCGTAGCGAGCGTGAAAGTGAGGAGTTTGGTGACGGTCGGTGTCGCGCCAGTAGAGTCGGATGAGGATGCCGTAGAACTCAGAGACGGTAGGCACAGGTCGGGCGGGGCGGGACGAGAAAATAGGGGTTTCAGCTTGCGGGGCGGGAACGCCGCCCGCCCCGCCCGTGACGCGGCGATGGCACCGGCCGCGCCGACGTTGGGGGAGGGCCGGACCCGAAACCGCCCCGCCCCGCCGTTACCTTCCGGTCCACACCCCAGAGCACCATGTTGGGATTAAAGAGCGGGCGGATGGCCCAGCCGCGGCGGTTCGAGTACACGCCGCGGTTCTACGACCCCGAGGCCGAGGCCCGGCGCAAGCGCCAGCTCCAGTTCGTCCGCCCCAGCGAGCGGCGGTCACGGAAGACGAAGCAGCCGCAGTTCATCGCCGTCGGCCTCGCGCTGGCCGTCGCGTTCTACCTGTTCCTGAACATCGACACGATCGTTGAGCGCGTGTCGGCCTTTAGCGGCTGGTTCTTCACCGGCTAGAGCGAGCGGGGCGAGGGGACGGGGAAAGAGCCTTTTTCTCGTCACCCCTCGCTCGTCACCCGCACCTTTCCCCCCGTGCCCACCCCGCCGCCCGGCCACCCCGCCCCGCCCGACGCGCCCGACGACGGGGGCGGGGCGGACGACGGGATCGTCCGGGCGCTCCCGGACACGCTGGCCTCGAAGATCGCGGCCGGTGAGGTCGTCCAGCGGCCGGCCAACGCGCTCAAGGAGCTGGTCGAGAACGCGCTCGACGCCGGCGCCTCGCGCGTCGATGTCACGCTCAAGCGGGCCGGCTCCGAGCTCATCCAGGTGGCCGACGACGGGGGCGGGATGGGGCCGCGCGACGCCGTGGCCAGCTTCGGGCGCCACGCGACGAGCAAGCTCCGCCACTTCGAGGACCTGGAGCGGCTCCAGACGCTCGGGTTCCGCGGCGAGGCCCTCGCCTCGATCGCGTCCGTCGCCCAGGTCGAGCTCAAGACGAAGCGGCGCCAGGACCCGACGGCGTGGTGCGTCCGCGTCGACGGCGGCGAGGTGGTGTCGGAGGCGCCGTGCGCGGCGCCCGACGGCACGTGCGTCTCGGTCCGCAACCTGTTCTACAACGTGCCCGCGCGGCGGGCCTTCCTGAAGACGCCGGCGACCGAGTTCAAGCACCTCGTCGAGACGTTCCAGGCGCTCGCGCTCTCGCACCCGGCCGTCGCGTTCTCGCTCACGCACGACGACACCGAGGTCTGGCGGCTCGCGCCGGGCGTCCCGCAGACCGGCGGGGCGGGATCAGGCGGCGGGGAAGGCGGCGGAGCGCAGGCCGACCGGGAGGCCGCCCTCGTCCGCCGCCTGTCGGACCTCGCGGGCGGCGTCGACGCGTCCGAGCTGACGGCCGTCGAGGAGACGACGAGCTACCTCTCGGTCCGCGGCGTCGTCGCCGGGCCGGACCGCGCGCGGCGCTCGCGCGGCGACCAGTACCTGTTCGTGAACGGCCGCTACGTCAAGAGCCGGTCGCTCGACCACGCCGTCGCGCAGGCGTTCGGGGCGCTGCTCCCCGAGCGCCGGCACCCGCTCTTCGCCCTGTTCCTGACCGTCGACCCGCGCCACGTCGACGTCAACGTGCACCCGACCAAGACCGAGGTCAAGTTCGACGACGACCGCGGCGTGTACAGCTTCGTGCAGGCCGTGGTCAAGCGGGCGCTGGCCGAGGACGGGCTGGGGCTCACGTTCGACCCCAACGCCCGGGCCGTCGGGGCGCCGACTGTCGGGGCGCCCACCCCGCCCGCGCCGTCCGGCGACGGGTTCCGATCACAAGCCGACGAGTCGCACGCTGGCGGACCGCAATCCAACCAGCCGCCGTCCGACGAGTGGGCTGCCCCGCCCGTGTTCACGGTCCCCTCCGCGGCCACGCCGCCCCGCTCGGCCCCGCCGCCCGGCGGCCCGCGCTTCGACGAGGCACAGCCTGCCGTCCGGCGTCCTGACGGCCCGCGTCTTGACGGCTCGCGTCCCGAAGCGCCCGCCCCGCTCCCCGCCGGGGGCGGGGCGGGGTGGACCGACCACCCCGCCCCGGGTGGCCGTCCGCCCGCCGGCCTCCCGCTCTCCGGCGCGCCGTTCGCGGGCGGGGCGGCGGGAGGCGGACCGATCCCGGCGCGGGGAGGGGGCGCCGACATCGACCTCGACGCCGACGCTGACCGGACGCTGTGGCAGCTCCACGGCCGCTACCTCCTCTCGCCGGTCCGCTCCGGGCTCCTGGTCGTCGACCAGCGGGCGGCTCACGAGCGCATCCTCTACGAGCGCGCCGTGTCCGCGATGGAGGGCGGGATGGCCCCGACGCAGCAGCTCCTGTTCCCGTTCACGGTCGACCTCACGCCGGCCGACGCCGAGCTGCTGGGCGAGATCACCGGCGACCTCCGCGCGCTCGGGTTCGACCTCGACGCGCCCGCGGGCGGCCCCGTCCTCGTCCGCGGCGTGCCCGCGGACGTCCGGCTGGGCGACGAGCGCGAGGTGCTCGACGACCTGCTCGCGCAGGTCCGCCGGAACAGTCGGCTCCTGCACCTCCCCGCCCGCGAGAACCTCGCGCGGAGCATGGCGGCGCGCAGCGCGATCCGGCCCGGCCAGGCGCTCGGGCCGGTCGAGGCGCGGTCGCTGGTTGACCAGCTGTTCGCGTGCGGCGACCCGTTCACGGACCCGGCCGGGCGCCCGACGATGATCCGGCTGTCGTCGGACGAGATCGACCGCCGGTTCCGCCCGTCGTGAGCGGGCGCCGGTCGTGAGCGGGGCGGGGCGGCCGTTCGCCGCCCGCGTCGCCGCGTCGCTCACAGGCGAGGGCGGGGTGGCGGAGGGCGCACGCCTGGTCGTCGCCGCGAGCGGGGGCGTGGATTCGACCGTCCTCCTGCGGACGCTGGTTGGGGCGGGTTGGTCCGTTATTGCAATTCATGTCGATCACAGCCTCCGCGACGGCGAGCGCGAGGCGCAGTTTGTCCGCGACCTGGGAGAGAGCCTGGGCATTGAGACGGAGACGGTCCGCGTCGAGGTCGCGCCCGGCAACGTGCAGGCGCGGGCGCGCGAGGCCCGCTACGCCGCGCTCGCCGACGCCGCCCGCCGCCACGGTGCCGCCGCCGTCGTGACCGGGCACACGGCGACGGACCAGGCCGAGACGGTCCTCCTCAACCTCGTGCGCGGGAGCGGCCTGCGCGGGCTCGCCGGCATGGCCGTTCGCCGCGACCTGGGCGGCGTCGCCCTCGTCCGCCCGCTCCTGTGGGCCACGCGCGCCGAGGTCGAGGCCGAGGCCGCCGCGCGCGGCTGGGGCTGGATCGAGGACCCGACGAACGCGACCGGCCGCTACCGCCGCAACCGGCTCCGCCGCGACGTGCTCCCGCTCCTGGAGGCCGAGGGCGGGTCGCGCACGGCCGCCCGGATCGCCGCCGCCGCCGCCGCCGCGCGCGCCGCGCTCGACCGCCCCGCCCTCCTCGACCTCGTCGGCACGGCCGACGGGCGGGGCGGCGTCGTGGACCTCGACCGAGTCCGCGTGCTCGACCGCCCCGCCCGCCTCGCCGTGTGGGCCGACGCGCTCCGGCGGTGGGCGCCCGGCGCCGCCGCGTCGGCCGCGCTCCTCGACCGGATCGACGCGCTCCTCGACGCGCCGGTCGGCCAGCGCGTCGGCGCTGCCGGCGCCGTCGTGTGGCGAGAGCGGGGCGCGCTCGCGTTCACCACGCCGACCGCCCCGCCCCCGCCCGTTGTGGTCGAGGCGTCAGGGCGCTGGTCGGCCGCGGTGGGGGCGGGGTGGGTTGAGGGTCGCCCGTTGGGCGCCGTGCCCCCGTCGTTCCCGTCGTCGCCCAACGCCGAGGTGGTCGACGCCGACCGCGTGCCGGGCCGGCTCGTCGTCCGCCCGTGGCGCGACGGCGACCGGGTCCGCCCGCTGGGGCGGGGCGGCTCGGCGCTGGTCTCGGACCTCCTGGCCGACCGCCGCGTGCGGCCGTCGCGGCGCCGCGATGTGCTCGTGGTCGAGGGCGGCGGCGAGGTGCTGTGGGTGGTCGGCCATCGGCTCGCGCGGGCCGTCGCCGTCACAGACGCCACGCGCCGCGCCGCGCGGTGGACAGTTAGCACGGGCTTCTAGTGCAGCGCCGAGCCACACGTGACGGGTCGGCGGGTGTTGCGTACGGCGTGTTGCGTCGGCCTCGAACACGCGACACGAACCACGCAACACGGGCGGCCGACCCCATCAGAACCTCGTTGAGAGACCACAGGTGGAGCCCGGTCTGGTCCCCCGCATTCCTCCACCCCGTCTCCCTCCGCATGCCGGTGGCGGCGCCGGGCGGGGCGGGGTAGCTTCGGTCTCCGCTGCCGCCCCGCCCGATGGAGTCCGTCGCTGCCCCCGAGACTGTCACCTGCCGCGGCGAGCGGTTCCGGCTCTACCTCGACGAGGTGACGATCGCGCGGCGCATCCGCGAGATGGGCGAGCAGATCGCGGCCGACTACGAGGGGCTCGGCCCGCCGATCCTGGTCGGCGTCCTGAACGGGGCGTTCATCTTCACGGCCGATCTCCTCCGCGCGATCCCGGGCGACTGCGAGGTCGACTTCTACAAGCTCTCGAGCTACGGCGAGAAAAAGGTGTCGAGCGGGGCGATCACCGAGCAAAAGGCGGTCTCGGCCGACCTCTCGGGCCGCCACGTGATCGTGGTCGAGGACATCGTGGACACGGGCCTCTCGATGAAGTACGTGCTCGACCAGATCGCCGCGCGCGGGCCGGCCTCGCTCCGCGCGGCCACGCTCCTCCGCAAGCCGGACGCGGCCAAGGTCGAGGTCGAGGTCGACTACGTCGGGTTCGACATCGACAACCTGTTCGTGATCGGGTACGGCCTGGACTACGGCCAGCTCGCGCGGAACCTGCCGGCGGTCTACATCCTGGACGACGAGGGCGGGGCGGGGGTGTAGAGGCTCCGAGCGAGCCTCCGGCGGCCGCTCCGCGGGCGGGGCGTGGACACTGGTCGCCGCGCGCGCGGCCGCCGGAGCGCGACGCGCTGCCACACGGTTCGCGGGCGGGGCGGATTCCATGGAGACTGCGGCCCCTTCGCGCCGGACGCACCCACACGCCGAACTGCCCACGGCCCCGCGAGTTGGCCGAGCCTCTGCCGCTCCCTCTGTGCCCGACGCCCCCCGCCCTTCTAGCGCCATCCTCGAAGGCCCGATCGCTCGGGCGCTGCTGCGGCTGGCGGGGCCGGTCGTGCTGGCGAACGTGTTCCAGACGCTCTACCAGCTGACCGACACGTTCTGGGTGGGCCGGCTGGGCGCCGAGGCCGTCGCCGCGGTCTCGTTCAGCTTCCCGGTCGTCTTCCTGTTTATCGCCGTCGCGGGCGGGGTGACGATCGCCGGGACGATCCTGGTGGCGCAGGCCGAGGGACGCGGCGACGCCCGACAGGTGGACTACGTGGCGGGCCAGACCTACGCCATCGTCCTGCTCCTCTCGGTCGTGCTCGCGGGCGCGGGGTACGCGCTCGCCGAACCGCTCCTGCGCCTGATGGGGGCCGACCCGAACGTGCTCGGCATGGCGGCCGAGTACCTCCGCCTGAGCTACCTCGGCCTGCCGTTCGTGTTCGGCTACTTCGTGTTCCAGGCGCTGCTGCGCGGCGTCGGCGACGTCAAGACGCCGCTCTACATCGTCGGCGTGACGGTCCTTCTCAACCTGGTGCTGGACCCGCTGTTCATCCTGGGCTGGGGGCCGATCCCGGCGCTGGGCGTGGCCGGCGCGGCGGCGTCCACGATCGGGACGCAGGGGCTGGCGGCCGCCGTCGGGGCGTGGCTGCTGGTCAGCGGCCGCCGCCCGGTGCGCGTTCGCCGGGGCGACCTCCGGCCGGACCTCGCGCTCGTCCGCGAGATCGCCCGGCTGGGCTTCCCGGCGTCCGTCGACCAGGCCATGCGCGCGCTCGGGCTGACGGTCCTGGTGACGCTCGTGGCCGGGTTCGGGAGCGACGCCGTGGCCGTGTACGGCGTCGGCACGCGGATCTTCTCGTTCGTGCTCATCCCGGCGCTGGGGCTGGGCATCGCTACCTCGACCGTCGTCGGGCAGAACGTGGGGGCGGGGCAGCGGCTCCGTGCGCGGCGGACGACGGCGATCGGCGCCTGGATCGCGTTCGGTGCGATGACGGCGGCGGGCGCGCTGGGCTTCGCTTTTGCCGAGCCCCTCGTGGCGGCGTTCGTGCCCGACGAGCCGGCCGTAATCCGCGAGGGCGCCCGCTTCCTCCGCATCATGGCGCCGGGCTGGGGCCTCATCGGTGTGCAGGTGGTGATCGGCGGCGGCTTCAGCGGGGCGGGGCGGACCTACGTCTCGATGCTCATCTCGATCGCCAGCCTGTGGGTGCTCCGCTTCCCGCTGGCGTGGTTCCTCTCGTCGCGCGGCGGGCTCGGCACGGACGGCATCTGGTGGGCCTTCCCGGTTTCGTACGCCGGCGGGGCGCTCGTGGCCGTGGTGTGGTTCCTCCAGGTGCTCCGCACGCCGGCCGAGGACGAGGTGGCCGAGGAGAAAGCCGTCGCCGAGTCGGCGGTCGGCCATCCATACGGCCGCTGAGGCCGCCCCGCCCGCGCGACGGAGGCGGGGTGGGGATCAGGGCACATTGCCCCGCCCGGCCACTTCGGTTCGGCGGCGGGTGGACACGCTCGACCGAGCCTGTGGACCGCGGGCCGTTCCGGGGGCGGGGTGGCAGAGCGGGGCGCAGAGGGCGTCACTGCTCCGCCCCGATCGGCTGGAATCGGCGCCGGCCCCTCGACGGCTACCACCAGCGGCAGGCTACACCGCGCGACCTAACCGCGCGACCTACTCGCGACCGAGCAGCTGATCGACTGTCGAGCCGATGTCGCGCGCGATCTTCCGCAGCAACGACGGCGACACGTCGCGCCCTTTGTGGAACGGGACCGTCGTAGCCCGGCCATCGGGGTGGCGGAACTGTTTGTGCGAGCCGCGCTGGCGGACTTCCTCGAACCCGAGAGCGAGGAGGAGCTGGATGACTTCTTGTGGCGAGAGGACGGGGACGTTTCCCACGACTACACCGCGACGGCGATGAGTTGCGTGCCGACGAACTCGCCTTCGAGGGTCGGCTCGCCGTCTTCGAGAAGCATCTCGACCACCTCGCGCATGTTGGACTGTAGCTCGTCCAGCGTTTCAGCCTGGGAGTGAGCACCCGGGAAGCCAGGAACGTGTCCTACTAGAAGCGAGGTGTCGGGGTCTCGCTCGACGACGACGGTATAGGTTCGCATGAGGAGGGCGGCTCGTTTTCAGGTCGAACGGCGAGAGCGCTGGGGGGTTGCCGCCGAGCGAGCGCGCTGTAACGAGAACCCCACCCCGCCCCGCCCTTAGTCCGGGTAGAACCGCTTCAGCCGCGCCGGCGGCACGCCCGCGTTCCAGGCCGCCCACAGCGCCAGGTTGCGGAGCTGCTGCCGGACCGCCCCGCCCCGCCGGAACCGCCGCGCCGACGTCACGACGGCCGCGTCCAGGAACACGAACCGGCCGCGCCGGCGGACCGCCCGCACGGCGTCGAGGTCCTCGAAGATCGGCTGCTCGGGGAAGCCGCCGACGGCGTCGAACACGTCGCGACGCACGAACAGCGCCCGGTCCCCGAACGCGAGGCGGTGCCACCGCATCCACAGGCGGGCCTCCCACAGCCGCATCGCCGCCCGCCCGAGCGGCCCAAACGCCGGCTCGCCTGGGGCGGGGCGGTCGAAGGTGACGGCAAAGCAGCCGCCGGCCACGCCGGGCTCGGCCAGCGCCCGGCGCACCCGGTCGAGCGCGCCCGGCGGCAGCGCCGTGTCCGCGTGGAGGAACAGGAGCGCGCCGCCCCGCCCGTGCGCGGCGCCCGCGTTCATCTGCCGCGCCCGGCCCCGCTCCGACGCGATCACGCGGGCCGAGGCGAGGGCGGGGTGGACCGCCGCGGCCGTCCCGTCCGTCGAGCCGCCGTCCACGACGACGACCTCGACCGGCCCCGGCTGCGCCGCCACCGACGCCAGCGTCCGCCCGATGCCGGCCGCCTCGTTGAGGGCGGGGATCACGACGGTGACGGTCTGGGGGGTGGGGTTCAGAGTTCTGGGGGTTCAGAGTTCGGGGTTCGGTAACGGGGGCGCCCCACTCACGCCGGCGAGGGCGGGGTGGAGGATCGGGCCTGGAACCGAGCCCTCGCAAACGAGCCCGCCCCGCCCGAGGGCGTAGATCCTCCCCACCCTGAACCTCCCAACCCCGAACCCACAAACCCCGCCCGCCCCGCCCCTACCAGAACATCAGCTTCATGCAGAACACCGACCCGCCCGACTTCAGGAACTCGTCGGTCTGGAGCTCGACGACCTCGTAGCCGGCGTCCTGGAGGAGCCGCGTGGTCTCGGTGCAGCCCTGCTGGACCAGGACGTGCGTGCCGTCGGGGCAGTGGGCGTTGCACGCGAAGAGGCCGCGGGCCTCGTCCTCGGGCGCCTCGATGACGCGGTCGAAGTGCGCGCGCAGCGCCTCGATCCCCTCGTCGTCGAACGCGCCCGGGTAGAGCAGCGCGGTCTGCTCGTCGAGCGGGCAGAGGCACGTGTCGAGGTGGTAGAAGTCGGGGTCGTCGAGCTTCAGGGGCACCACCATGAACCCGAGCGCGCGCTCGAGCCGGTCGTAGACTTGGCGGTCGGTGCGGTAGCCGTAGCCGCCCCAGAGGAGGTAGCGGCCGGGGTGCCAGAGCGCGTCGCCCATGCCCTCGAAGTCGCCCGGGAGGTCGGGGTCGAGGCCGCGGACCTCGTAGCCCTCGCCCTCGAAAAAGCGCCGGTAGTGCTCGACCTCCGGCTTCCGCTGCGCCGCGTGCATCCGGCTGATGATGGCGCCACGCTCGCCGCCCGGCGTCTGGTAGGGGAGCGTCTGGTTGGCGCAGAACACCATGTCCGGCAAGCCCGCCGCCCCGTCCAGCACGCTCACGTCCAGGCCCAGCCGCACGTACGCGTCGCGGAGCCGCTCCCACTGGTGCCGCGCGCGGTCGCGGTCGACGTCGCCCACGTTCCCGGCCATATGCGGGTTGATGACGTAGGCGACCTCGAAGTGGTCGGGCGTCGTCAGCAGGACGCGGCCGGGGCGGGGGATCGCGGGGAGGGCGCTGACCTCGAACGAGGGGGCGGCGTCAGACATGGGGCAGACCCAGAGGGCGGGGTGGGGCCGGAATCTAGCTCTATCCCCCAGCCCGTCGACGCGCCGCCCCGCTCCCACGGGTCCCGCGACAGACGCCACAAATGCAGACCGCCCCGCCCCCAGGAGCGGGGCGGGGCGGCGTATCGCCGTGGGGCGGGGCGGCTAGTCCGCGCGCGCGGCGTTCAGGAAGGCCGTCGTCAGGAACGCGTCGACCTCGACGCCGCCGTCGCGGGGCTCGACCGTGGCCCGGTCGAGGACGTCGAGCGCGGCGGGCTCGTCCTTGACGCCCATCTTGGCCGCCGCGATGCCGCCGCGGAGCGCGTCGGCCACGTCGCCCGTGTCGGTCCCGGCGCGCGTGACGACGAAGGCGCGGACGGGGACGCCGTCGTCGCCGAACGCCATCGACAGGACGACGCCGTCGGCGGCGCGCGCGGCGAGCGCCGCGGGCGGGGCGTCGGAGGGGAGGTCGCCGCCCAGGCGGTCCAGGCCGCGGGCCACGAACCACGCGCCGTCCGGGTGCTGGACGCGGTCGAGGAGGGCCTGGAGCTCGGCGCTCGGCGCCTGCCCGTCCGTTCCCAGCCGGCGGATCATCTGGCCCAGCGTGGCCTCGTCGCCGCCGAGGATCATCTGGTCGTTGACGAGCGCGAACCCGCCCCGCCCGCCGTCGTCGCTCTGGGCGAGGTAGACCGGGACGCCCTCGACGTCGGTCGGCGTCAGATTGAGGTCGGGCTGGCCGGCCACGTACTGCTCGATCCGGTCGCGGTCGAACCGGCCATACGCCACGAACGCCGCCCGCGGGCCGCCCTCGGACGCCGCCACGTAGACGCGGTCGAGGTCCGTGTCCGGGTCGAACCCGGTTTGGCGGACGAACGTGTCGAAGTCTTGCGCGCCCCCGCCGCTCATGAACCCGAGCCCCGCCCCGCCCGTCATGGCGTCGAGCGCGGCGCTGCCGCGGGCGGCCTGGAAGTCCATCATGCCCACCATGTCGGCGGAGGCGGGCAGCAGCGTGAGCGCGTCCGTCGTCTGCGCCGTCGCGCCGACGCCCGGGGCGACGGCCGTGTCGGTGCAGCCGCTCACGAGCCCGAGGGCGGGGAGGAGGGCGAGCGCGGCGAGCGCGCGGAGCGTGCGGGTCATGGCGAGTGACGGGTTATGAGTGACGAGTGACGGGCGGGAGCTCTCGGCCAGCCTGTTCCGCTGGATGAGGGCGGGGCGGCGGAGGCGGCGGGCTCATCACCCGTCACTCGTCGCCCCTCACCCTAGTAGTCCTTGCGCGAGAAGAGGGCGAAGGCGCCCGCGTAGCACACCGCGCCAAAGGCCAGCGACGAGAGGAGCGGCGTGAGGCTGGCTACGGGCTGCCCCGTGGCGAGTTGCGGGACGAGCGACGTGCCCACGCTCCCGAACTTGGGGAGCACCGCGTAGAGCCCGACCACGAGCGGCCGCCACACGCGCGAGACCTGGTCGGCCAGGTTGGGGATCGCCAGCACCAGCGTCACGAACAGGAGCGCGAGCGTCGCGATGAGCGAGAGCGGGGCGGACCCGCTCCACACGCCGACGAGCGCGACGACGCCGTAGAGCACGGCGAACATCCCGAACACGGCCCCGATCGCGAGCAGGAACCGCGGGTTCCAGATCCCCGACTTGATCGACATCACGAGCCAGACGGCCCCGAACAGGTACACCGTCAGCGCCAGCATCACCACCCAGACGCCGGCCAGCCGCCCCGCCAGGACCTTGGAGCGCGAGAGCGGCTTCGTCAGGAGCACGTCGACCCCGCCGCGCTCGACGAGCGAGGCCACCAACCCGCCCGTGGCGAAGAGCGCGAGCAGGATGCCGATCCAGTAGGCCGCGCCGGCCACGAACGTCTGCGCGCCGAACACGAGGCTCTCGAGGAGCGAGCCGCCAAAGGCCGGCGGCGCCGCCTCGGTCATCGGCTCGCCCGTCACGGGGTCGATCACCGGCCGGCCGTCGCCGTCCAGCACGAGCGTCTCAGACGCCCCGGCGTCCTGCCCGAACAGGCGCGCGCCGGCGAGCGAGCCGTCGACGACGTCGAGTTGGAGCGCGAACGCGAGCACGACCCACACGAGCGTGGCGACGACGAACAGGCCGACGACGACCTTGCGGGCGCGGAGCTCGCGGAGCGTGAGGAGGAGGAGTCCGACCATGTTGAGGAGGAGAGGGGGAAAGAGAAGAGGAGGAAAGGATAGGAGAGGGCGGGGCGGGGGCACCTCTTCTCCTCTACGCCTCCAGCCCTCTTCTCTGCCCCGGGCGGGGCGGGGCGTCGTCGTGGGTCACGACCTCGACGAACAGCTCCTCGAGCGACTGGCGGACCGGCTCGACGGCCTCCACGTCGACGCCGTCGGCGCGGAGCCGGTCGAGGACCGCGCCCAGCGCGCCGCGGTCGGGGACGACGACGTGGGCGAGCGCCAGGCCGTCAGCGCGCGGGGCCGGGTCGGGATCGACCACCCCGCCCAGGGCCTCGGCCGTGGGCGGCGGAAGCGGCGTCGTCAGGAGCCGCCACGCGCGGCCGACGCGCGTGAGGTCGTCGACGGTCCCCTCGCGGACGAGCGCGCCGTCTTTGAGGATGGCCACGCGTGTGCACACGCGCTCGACCTCGCTCAGCAGGTGGGAGTTCAGGAAGACGGTCACGCCATCGTCGCGGAGCGTCTCGATGAGCTCGCGGATCTCGCGGCGCCCGACCGGGTCGACGCCGTCGGTCGGCTCGTCGAGGAACACGAGGCGCGGCCGGTTCATGAGCGCCTGCGCGATCCCCAGCCGCTGGAGCATCCCCTTCGAGTAGGTTCCCACCTTCCGGTCGGCCGCCCCGCCCAGGCGGACGAGGTCGAGGAGCGCCGGCGCGCGCCGGGCGCGCCGGTCGGCGTCCACCCCGCCCACGCGGGCGAACAGGTCGAGCGTCTCGCGGCCCGTCAGGAACGGGGGGAAGCGGTGGCCCTCGGGGAGGTACCCCACCTCGCGCCGGGCGTCGGCGTCCGAGACGGGGCGCCCGAGGAGCGTCGCCTCGCCGGCCGTGGGGCGCACGAGCCCGAGGAGCAGCTTGACGAGCGTGGTCTTGCCGGCCCCGTTCGGCCCGAGCAGCCCGAACGTCTCGCCCGGTCCCACCTCCAGGTCGAGCGGGCGGAGCGCCTCGACGGGCGTCCGGCCGCCGTACGTCTTGGCGAGGCCGGCGGTGCGGAGAACGGCCCCGTCGGGCGGGGGGGCAGACGCGTCGGTCACGGGCACACTCAATGAGGCGAGGGCGGGGCGGGGTGGCGGAGGTGCCCTCGACGGCGGAGCCGCCGCCGAGTTTCGGGCCGATCCGAAGGGCGGGACGTGCGGATGGCCGCCCCGCCCCTCACCCTGGCTGCGCCGACCTGGCGGCTGTCCCTCTCCCAGCGGGAGAGGGAACGTCGTAGAGGCCGCTCGGGCGGGGCGGAGGATGGCGCACGAACTCAAAGAACTGGCAGTACGGTGCGGACGGTGCAAGGGGCTCGGCCAGCTTGAACCGCATCCAGTACCCGGTACCTCGTACCCGGTATCCCACCCCGCCCGGGTCAGTCCGCGCCGGCGGCCGCGGCGTCTTCGGGAGAAGCCGCCGCCCCACCCGAGGAGCGGACGTAGACGGTCCGCCGCGGGAACGGGATCTCCACGCCGGCCTCGGCCAGCCGCTGCTTGACGAGCGTGCGGATCGCGCGGTCGGCCGCGAACTGCTCGCCGGGCCGGACCTGGACGATGATCCGGGCCGTCACGCCCGAGTCGTCGAGCGAGAGGAGGCCCTGGACTTCGGGGGCGTCGTCGACCATGACCGCCTTGGCCGCGTCGGTCGCCGCCCACTCCTCGGCGACGCCTTCGAGCACGCGGAGCGCCTCGTGCGCGTCCTGCTCGTAGCTCAGGCCCACCGTCACGACGACGCGCGCGAACCCGACCGACTGGTTCCCGAACGTCCGCACCTCGCCGGCCGGCACCATGAGGAGCTCGCCCGAGAACTTCCGCACCTTGATCAGCCGGAGACCCACGTACTCGACCGTGCCCACGTCGTCGCCGATGCGGATGAGGTCGCCGTTGCCGAGCGTGTCGTCGAAGAGGAGGAAAAAGCCCGAGATCACGTCCTTCACGAACGTCTGCGCCCCGAACCCGATCGCCAGCCCGGCGATCCCGGCGCCGGCCAGGAGCGCCCGGATGTCGAACCCGACCATCGACAGCACGGTGATGCCGGTGATGGTCCACACGGCGTAGCGGGCGACCGAGCCGAGCAGGTCGGCCACGGTCAGGACCCGCTGGCGCCGCTTGTCGAGCGTCGGGGCCATCTGCGCCCGCTTGACCCACCGCCGCTTGAGGCGCTCAAAGAGCCCGAGCAGAAAGAGGGCCGCCGTGATCACGACGACCACCTGGATCACGGTCCACCCGATGTTGAGCCAGAACGCCTCGCTGGTGAGCCGGTCTCGGAGGCCGACGATCACCTCGGCCGCCGTCTTCGCCGCCTGCTTGACGGAATCCTGAACGGCGACCTCTGGCGGGTCGGGGCGGAGCGGGTTGAGCTGCATCGGTCGGTTGGTCGGGGCGGTCCCCCAGCGTAGCGCCGCCCCGCCCCGGACGGTCGCGGGGCGGGGCGGGCGGAAGTGCGTCGTCGTCGCCCCGCACGCTCGGGCGGGGCGGGGTGGTCCTAGCGGAGCGCCGCGAGCCCGGGGAGCGTCTTGCCCTCCATAAACTCGAGCATCGCCCCGCCCCCGGTCGAGACGTGCGTGACGGTGCCGGCGAGCCCGCTCTGCGTCAGCGCCGCGACCGAGTCGCCGCCGCCGACGACGGTGAGCGCGTTGTTTTTGCGGGTCGCGTGGGCGAGCGCCTCAGCGATGGACAGCGTGCCGGCCGCGAACGGGACCATCTCGAACACGCCCATCGGCCCGTTCCAGATGACGGTCGACGCCCGCTCGACGACGTGGGCGTACTGCTCGCGCGTCTGCGGCCCGATGTCGAGGCCCATCCACCCGTCGGGGATCTCGCCCTGGATTACGCGCGTGTCCGCATCGGCCGCGAAGCGGTCGGCGACGACGTGGTCGGTGGGGAGCCGGATCGTGTCGCTGAACTGCTCGATCAGGCGGAACGCGTCGTCGGTCCGGTCGGCCTCGACGAGCGAGTCGCCGACCGAGTGGCCGAGCCCGGCCAGGAACGTGTAGGCCATCGCCCCGCCTACGATGAGCGTATCGACCGCGGGCGCGAGCGCCTCGATGACGCCGATCTTGTCGGACACCTTGGCCCCGCCGAGCACGGCCACGAACGGGCGCTCGGGGCGGTCGAGCGCGCGCGTGAGAAAGTCGACCTCGCGGCGGAGCAACTCACCGGCCGCCGTCTCGGCCACGTGATGCGCCACGCCCTCGGTCGAGGCGTGGGCGCGGTGGACCGAGCCGAAGGCGTCGGAGACGAACACGTCGGCGAGCCGGGCGAGCCGGGCGGCGAGGTCGTCGTCGTTCGCGGTCTCGCCGTCGAGGAACCGCGTGTTTTCGAGGAGCACGACCGCCCCGCCCCCGCCGCCCTGCGCGCTGGCGATGCAGGCCTCGGCTTTTTCGCCGACCGTCTCGTCGCAGAACGTGACGGGCGCGTCGAGGAGCGTATCCAGGTGCTCAGCCACGGGGCGCAGCGAGAGCGCTTCGTCGCGGCCCTTCGGGCGGCCGAGGTGCGACATCAGGACCGGCGTCCCGCCCGCCTTCAGGATGGCGCGGATCGTCGGGAGCGCCGCGCGGACGCGCGTGTCGTCGGTGATCCGCCGGCCGCCGGCGCCGTCGTCCTCCATCGGCACGTTGAAGTCGACGCGGACGAGCACGCGGCGGCCGGCGAGGTCGAGGTCGGAGAGAGACTGCATAGAAGCTGGGGACTGGGGGACTGGGGACTTCCGTGGCGACGAGGGCTGTTGCCAGTCCCTTTAGTCCCTGGTCCCCGTAGGCCCTGCTACGCCATCAGGCGCTGGACGAGGTCGACGGTCCGGTTGGCGTAGCCCCACTCGTTGTCGTACCACCCGACGACCTTGACGAGCCGGCCGTCGGCCATCGTCGACGGCGAGTCGAGGACGCACGAGTGCGCGTTCCCCACGATGTCGACCGACACGAGCGGGGCGGTCGAGTACTCGAGGACGCCCTGGAGCGGGCCGCTCGCCGCCGTCTGGAAGGCGTCGTTGATCTGGTCCACCGTGACGTCCTTCTCGAGGATCGCCGTGAGGTCGGTCAACGACCCGTCCGGCGTGGGCACGCGGACGGCGAACCCGTCGAGCTTGCCGGCCAACTCCGGGAGCACGAGGCCCACGGCCTTGGCGGCGCCCGTCGTCGTCGGGATCATCGAGAGGGCCGCTGCGCGCGCCCGGCGGAGGTCCTTGTGCGGGGCGTCCTGGAGCCGCTGGTCGGCCGTGTAGGCGTGGATCGTGGTCATGAACCCCTTTTCGACGCCGAACGCGTCGTTGAGGACCTTGACCATGGGCGCGAGGCAGTTCGTGGTGCAGCTCGCGTTCGAGACGACCTCCTCGTCGCCCGTCAGCTGGTCGTCGTTGACGCCGAGGACGACCGTCGCGTCGACCTCGCCGGAGGCCGGGGCCGAGATGACGACCTTTTTCGCCCCGCCCTTGAGGTGGAGCGCCGCCTTCTCACGCGTGCGGAACACGCCGGTCGACTCGACGACCACGTCGCAGTCGAGGTCGCCCCAGGGGAGCGCGGCCGGGTCCTTTTCGGAGAACACGCGGAAGCGGTCGCCGCCGACGACGATGCCGCCGTCCTCGGCCGTCACCTCGCCGGGGTAGACGCCGTGGACCGAGTCGTACTTGAACAGGTGCGCGAGCGTCTCGGCGTCGGTCAGGTCGTTGACGGCGACGATGTCGAACTGGTCGCCGCCCCGCTCGAGGATGGAGCGGAAGACGAGGCGGCCGATGCGACCGAATCCGTTGATGCCGATTTTGATGGCCATGCTGACGAGGGGCGGGGTGGGAGAGGAGAGTCAGAGGGTAAGCGGGGCGGGCGCGCGGAGGTCCGCCGGGTTCGATGAAAACGTCCGCAATAGGGCGGGGCGGGGTGGAGCGGGGCAATTCGGTGGGCGCGGCCGGCCGCCCCGCCCTCTACCTTCTGGCCGACCGTTCGTCCCGCGACTCCCGACGCCGGCGGCCTGCCGAGCTCCGACCCCGATGGCCCAGATCAACCCGCCCAAGCGGCTCGCGTCCTCCCGCGAGGGCGACCTCCGCGAGGACCACCTTACCGACGCCTACGCCCGCTCGACCTCGTTTTTCGACGAGCACCGGACGGCGATCGTCGCGGTCGTCGTCGGCCTCATCGTCCTGGCCCTCGTCGTCATCGGCTACCAGACGTGGCGGGCGGCGCAGTCCGAGGAGGCCCAGCAGTACCTCGGGGCCATCCTCGTCGAGTACGAGCGGGGCAACTACCAGGCGGCCCTCGACGGGACCGACGCGACGCCGGGCCTCCTCGAGATCGCCGACGACTACGGCTCGACGGCGACCGGCGAGCAGGCCACGTTCTTCGCCGCCGACGCCCTGTTCCAGCTTGGGCGCCTCGACGAGGCGCGCGCCATGTTCGAGGACTACGACGGCGGCGGGCTCCTCGAGGCCAGCGCGCTCGCGGGCCAAGCCGCCATCTACGAGGTCGAGGGCGATCCGGCGCGCGCGGCCGAGCTCTACGAGCGCGCCGCCGGCGTCTACGACTCGCCGGCCTCCGGCCCGGCCTACCTCCTGGACGCCGGCCGCGCCCACCTTGCCGCCGGCGACGCCGCTGCGGCCGAGGGCGTGCTCCAGCGCGTCCTCGACGAGTACGGCGACGCGCGGGAGGCCGAGGCCGCCCAGGTCGAGCTCGGCCGCGCCGAGGCCGCCGCGACGGCCGCGGGCACGGCCACCGGCGACGTCCGCCCCGCCCCGGCGGCGGCCGACACAGACGCGGCGGCCGGGGCGGCGGCCCCGGGCCTCCAGGTCGAGGAGGTCCAGTAGGGGCGACCGGCGGTCGCCCAAAAACAGGCGCCACCCCGCCCGCGCAAACGGGGGCGGTCGGGCGGGGCGGTCAGGTCGGAGGCGGGGCGGCGGTGTCCGCCCCGCCCTGCGTAGATCGCCGGCGCGGGCGGGGCGGACGCGCCCCGGCGTCGCGTTAGCTTGGGCCGTCCCCCCCGACCGCCCCGCCCCGCCCGTGCCCACGATCCTCCTCGCCGACGACGAGCCCGCCAACCGGAACGTGCTCCGCCACGTCCTCGAACTCGAAGGCTACGACTTCGAAGAGGCCGCCGACGGCGAGGAGGCGCTCGCGAAAGCGCTCGGCGGCGGCATCGACCTCGTGCTCCTCGACATCAAGATGCCGAAAAAGGACGGGATGGAGGTGCTGCAAGCGCTCCACGAAGCCGAGGCGACCGTCCCCGTCGTCATGATCACGGGGCACGGGACGGTCGAGACGGCCGTCGAGGCGACCAAGCTGGGCGCGGTCAACTTTCTCGAGAAGCCGCCCGACCTCAACGACGTCCTCGTCACGGTCCGCAACGCGCTCTCGATGGGCCAGCTCCAGGTCGAGAACAAGCGGATGCGGCAGACCGTCCGCGACCAGGCGACCGGGGGGCTCACGCCGATCGTGGGCGAGAGCCCGGCCATCAGCCGCATCAAGAGCACCGTCGAGCGCGTGGCGCCGTCCGAGGCCCGCGTGCTCATCACCGGCGAGCCCGGGACCGGCAAGGAGCTCGTCGCCCGGTGGGTCCACGCCCAGAGCCAGCGCGCGGACGGCCCGCTCGTCGAGGTCAACTGCGCGGCGATCCCGTCGGAGCTCATCGAGTCCGAGCTGTTCGGGCACGAAAAGGGGGCCTTCACGGGTGCGACGAAGCAGCGCGTGGGCAAGTTCGAGCAGGCCGACGGCGGCACGCTGTTCCTCGACGAGATCGGCGACATGAGCCTGGACGCCCAGGCCAAGGTGCTCCGCGCGCTCCAGGAGAGCCGGATCACGCGCGTCGGCGGCGACCGCTCGATCCCCGTCGATGTCCGCGTGGTGGCCGCCACCAACCGCGACCTCCTCGCCCAAGTCGACGAGCACCGCTTCCGCGAGGACCTCTACCACCGGCTCTCGGTCATCCTCATCCACGTGCCCCCGCTCCGCGAGCGCCGCGAGGACGTCCCGGCGATCGCCCAGTTCATCCTGGAGCAGGTCATGCGCCGCAACGGGATCGAGGACAAGGACCTCGCGCCCGAGGCGCTCGACCGGCTCCGCCGGCTGGACTGGCGCGGCAACGTCCGCGAGCTCCGCAACGTGATCGAGCGGCTCCTCATCCTGTCCGACGGCGATGCGATCACGGCCGAGGACGTCGACCGCTTCGTGGCCCCGGGCGGCGCGCGCGGCGACGCCTCGCTGGGCCTCATCGACCGCTACGAGTCGTTCTCCGACTTCCGCGACCAGGCCGAGAAGCTGTTTATCGAGCGGAAGCTCGAAGAGCACGGGTGGAACGTGTCGCAGACGGCCGAGACGATCGGCATCCAGCGCTCGCACCTCTACAACAAGCTGGAGAAGTACGACCTCTCGCGGCCCGAGTAGGGTTCTGGGTTCGGGGTTGAACAGGTCGATTCCAAGGTCCCACCCCGCCCGCCCGCCCCGCCCGTATGCCCTCCCATCCCCAAGCCACGTGGCCGGCGCAGTCCACCCCGACCTCCTGAACCCTGAACCGGCCCCGGGCGGGGCGGGGCGGACCGTCTTAGAGGCCCGCGGACTGGGCAAGCGCTACCCCACGGCGACCGGCGGCCTCGACGTGCTGGCCGGCGTCGACGTCGAGGTCCGCTCCGGCGAGCTCGTGGCCGTCGTCGGCGAGAGCGGGACGGGCAAGAGCACGCTGCTCCACCTGCTCGGCGCCCTCGACCGCCCGACGGCCGGGACCGTCCGCTACCGCCCCGCCCCCGACGCGGGGGCGCCGGAGCCGCCCTGGGAAGACGTGTTCGCGCTGAACGACGAGGCCCTCGCCGCCTTCCGCAACCGGGCCATCGGGTTCGTCTTCCAGTTCCACCACTTGCTCCCCGAGTTCGACGCAGTCGAAAACGTGGCCATGCCGGCCCTCATCGCCGGCGGCTCGCTGGGCGGGGCGGCGCCGCGCGCGCGCGACCTGCTCCGCCAACTCGGCCTGGGCGACCGGCTCACGCACCGGCCGAGCCAGCTCTCGGGTGGCGAGCAGCAGCGCGTGGCCGTCGCGCGCGCGCTCATGAACCGGCCGGGCGTGGTTCTCATGGACGAGCCCTCGGGCAACCTCGACACCAAGACGGCCGGGCGGCTCCACGACGAGCTCCGCCGCCTCAGCCGCGCCGACGACCAGGCGTTCGTCATCGTCACCCACAACCCAACGCTCGCCGCCCTCGCCGACCGCACGCTGACGCTGGAGGGCGGCCGCCTCGTGGAAACGGCCTCGTAAGGGCGGGGCGGGGGCCGATCACCCTGCCCGCGAACCGTCTGCAGCGGATGCGCCGTGGCCTCCTCCGCTGCACGGGCGGGGCGGTTACCGTGAGGGCGGGGCCGTAGAGCGTCGCCCCGCCCGACGGTGAGCCGGCGCGCTGGGGCGGGGCGGCTTCTGCTCCCTCCGCTGTGGTGGAGGGCGGGGCGGCCCGCGCGAACCCCCGCCCCGCCCGCGTTCGTAGGGCACCGACACCCGCCCCGCCCCCGATGACCGAGACCCTCGATCTGCCCACGCTCGACCCCGCACGTTTGGCGCCCGCCGAGATCGCCCGCGTCGGGTTCGTCCGCGAGCCCGTCGACCCCGCGCTCGACCTGTTCGAGGAGATCGAGCGGCTCAAGCGGGAAAAGAACGCGGTCCTCCTGGCCCACTACTACCAGGAGCCCGACATCCAGGACACGGCCGACTTTATCGGCGACTCGCTCGGGCTCGCCCGCGAGGCCGCGCAGACGGACGCCGACGTCATCGTGTTCGCCGGCGTCCACTTTATGGCGGAGACGGCCAAGATCCTCAACCCGAGCAAGACGGTCCTCCTGCCGGACCTCCACGCCGGCTGCTCGCTCGCCGACAGCTGCCCGCCCGACGCCTTCGCCGCCTTCCGCGCGGAGCACCCGGACCACCTCGTCGTCAGCTACATCAACTGCTCGGCGGCCATCAAGGCGCAGACGGACATCATCTGCACGTCGTCGAACGCGGAGCACATCGTGCGGCAGATCCCCGAGGACCAGCCCATCCTCTTCGCGCCCGACCGCAACCTCGGCCGGTGGCTCATGAAGGAGACCGGGCGGGACATGCTGCTGTGGAACGGGGCCTGCATTGTGCACGAAATATTCTCCGAGCAGAAGCTCGTTCGCCTCAAAATCAGGTATCCAAATGCCCCGGTATTGGCTCACCCCGAGTGCGAGGAGCCCGTGCTCCGTCTCGCCGACCACGTCGGCAGCACGTCGTCGATCCGGCGGTTCGCGGCCGAGTCCGACGCCGACACGCTCATCGTCGCGACCGAGTCCGGCATCCTCCACCAGATGCAGAAGGACAACCCGGGGAAGACGTTCGTGGCCGCCCCGCCCGACAACGGGTGCGCGTGCAATGACTGCCCCCACATGAAGCTCAACACGCTCGAGAAGCTCTACCTGTGCCTGAAGCACGGCCATCCGGAGTTGGAGATGGAGGAGTCGCTAAGGATCAAGGCCTTGCGGCCCATCGAACGGATGCTCGAGATGAGCGCGGGCGTGCGCTAGGACCGCCCCGCCCGCGTACAAAAAACCGCCGGCGGTCGTAGGACCGCCGGCGGTTTTCAGATCAGGCCAAATCAGGCTTCTCTACGGGGAGAAGGTCGGATCGCTAATCGCGAATCTCGCCTTGAGGAGCGTTCGAGCCGCCTGAGGCTGCCCCGCCCCCGCCGGCGGTGAAGGAGATTCCGAAGAGAGAGAGAAGGAAGGAGACCATGAGATCCAGGGAGTGGTGGGAGGACAGTAGAATGTATTCCCTAGGTGGAACGAGGAGGCCCCCAACTTGGACGATGTAGAACATCGAAGTTCCTCCAAGCCTCTTCTAAACCAAGGGAGACGGAGGGGGTGTGGTTAAGTCGCGGGATGTGCGCGGCGATACGAGACACACCCCGCCCCACTCGGTAGCCGGTTCTGAGGCTGCCGTAGGACCTGTGCTCCCACGCCTTCCCCTCGTCCTGCTCGTCTTCGCTGTTGGAGGTGCGTCGGCACAGACGCTCCCCTCCCCACGCGAGGGCACGGTGTACCGGAGCCATACATCGTCGTGGGACACATACGAGGCGCACAACCAGAACTGGGGCGTCACGCAGGGGCCGACGGGCCTCGTCTTTGTTGCCAATGGTCAAGGGGTCTTAGAGTTCGACGGCGAAGACTGGCGGCTTCACGAGCTTCCGAAAGCGGAGGCCGCGATGGTTCGGTCGGTTGCCGTTGGGGCGGACGGTCGGACGTACGTGGGCGGGGCGGGAGACCTCGGCCGGCTCGTTGCAGACTGCAGAGGGTTCCTCCAGTACGAGAGCCTCCGCGAGCACTTGCCCCGAGACGAGCAGAACTTTTCCGACGTTTGGGCCACCCACGCGACTCCTGAGGGTGTCGTGTTCCAAACCGACGAGGGGCTGTATCGGTGGGACGGCGCCCGCTTCCAATTGTGGTTCACGTCGACCCGGTTCCAGACGTCCTTCCTCGTCGATGAGGTCGTTTACGTGTGGGAAGAGAACGTGGGCATCAAGCGGCTTCAGGGAGGCGACCTCCGCCTTGTGCCCGGCGCCGAGTGGTTTGCCAACCGGAAGATTGACGGCCTGCTCCCCCATGCGCAGGGGCTCGTCGCCGTCGTCCGCGGCGAGGGCCTCGTGCGGCTCCACGACGGCCGCGTCACGCCGATGGGCGGGGCGGGGTCCGACTACCTCGTCCGCTACCGCCCCTACTCGGCCGTCGCCGTCCCGGACGCTTACGGGCGGGGCGGGAGCCTGTACGCGGTCGGGACCTTGGGCGGCGGCGTCGCCATCATCGCACCGGATGGCGGCCTCGTCCGCGTCTACCGCGAGGACGTAGGCCTTTCCGTCGAGGACTACGCGGTCGACCTCCACGCCGACCGTCAAGGCGGGCTGTGGGTGGCGACGCTCAACGGGATTACGTGGATCGACCTGTTTAGTCGGTACACTGCGTTTGACCGGGCTTCGGGACTCCTCGGCAGCGTCTACCACGTCAACGAGGTGGAGGGGGCGCTGTACGCCGGCACGGCGCTCGGGCTGTACCGGCTTGTCCCCGGAGCGCTCGGGCGCCCCGGCGGCACGCCGGCCTACGCTCGCTTCGAACCCGTCCCGGGGATACCGGAGCAGGCCCAGACGTGGCAGATTACGCCGACGGCGGCGGGCGCGCTCGTCCCGACAGACCGGGGCGTGTTCCAGGTGCGCGAGGGGCGGGGGCGCCAAGTCACCGCCGACCTTGCGTTCGCCGCGCTCGTGCCTAGCGCCCGCCCCGCCCTCGCCTTTGTCGGGCTCAAGGACGGCGTCGGAATCCTTCGGCTCCGCGGCGATCGGTGGGTGAGGGCGAGGCGGCTGGACGGAGTCGAGGGTGAGACCCGCTTTTTCTACGAGGGGCCGGGCGGGGAGGTCTGGATGGCGCAGACGGCCGGCGACGTGTACCGCGTGACCGGCCTGGACACGGGCCGGCTGCACGTCGAGCGGTTTACCGAAGCGAACGGGCTGACAGTCGGGGGCGCTCCGATCAGCGGCGTCGGCGATGAGGTGCGGATCTCCAGCCGCGAGGGCGTGTTTCGGATGCGGGTCGAGAACGAGCGGCTCCGCCTGACGCCGGTCCCGGCGTTTCGGGACGTCCAGGGCACGTACGGCCTGTTCACCCTGGGCGACCGCTCGTGGCTCTCCCAGGACGGCGTCTTCCAGACCGTCGAGGGCGGAGACGGCGCGGGCGGGGCGGCGAGCGGCCTCGCCCTCCGGGGCGTCCAGGTCCTCGGCGTCTCCGAGACGGCCGGCGGCGTCCTGTGGGTCGCGACGGCCGACGGGCTCGTCCGCTACGACCCCCGCGTGCGCCAGATTGGCCGCCCCGCCCCCGCGTTCCTGCGAGCCGTGACCGACCGCCACCGCGAGGCGCTCTGGGGCGGGGCGGCCGCGTGGTCGCCTGACCCCGACGACCCGGACGAGCGCGACCTCGTGCTCCCGTTCGGCCAGCCCGACGAACTCCGGTTTGTGGCCGCCGCCGCGTTCTTCGGCGACGTGGGCGAGGTCGAGTACCAGTTCCGCCTGGACGGCTACGCCGACGAGTGGAGCGCGTGGGGGCCGGAGCGCGTGACGACGAACACGAATCTCTGGGAGGGCCAGTACACCGTCCGCGTCCGGGCGCGCGACGGGTACGGCCGTGTCAGCGACGAGGCCCGGTTCGGGCTCCGCGTGCTGCCCCCGTGGTACCGGACGTGGTGGGCGTTCACGCTGTACGTGCTCGTCGTCTGCGGGCTCGTGTGGGCGCTCGTCGGGTGGCGGCTCCGCCAGCACCGGAAGCGGCTCGACGTGCAGCGGGCGCGGAGCGCGCGGCTCCAGCGGCTCTCGGACCGGCTGGCGGGCTTGAACGCCCGGATCCGCGACGCCGACCGGCTCAAGGTGGACCTGCTGGCCAACACGAGCCACGAGTTGCGGACGCCGCTGACGGCCATCCTGGGCTACTCCGAGATCCTCCTCGATGAGGCCGAGGGCGAAACGCGCACGCTGGCCGAGAGCATCCACCGGGGCGGCCGGCGCCTGCTGGGGACGGTCAACGGGCTGCTCGACATGTTCAAGCTCCAGTCGGGCACGTTCGAGGTCCACGCCGAGCCGGTCGACGTCGCCGCGGCCGTGGGCCAGAGCGTCCGCCTGCTCCAGCCGCTCGCCGCCGAGCGCGGGCTCGACCTCGCCGTGCTCCCCGAGGGGCGGCCCCTCCCCGCCCACCTCGACCCGGCGCTCCTCGACCGCGTCGTGACCAACCTGGTCGGGAACGCCATCAAGTTCACCGACGCCGGCCGCGTCGTCGTGCTCCTCGACGGCGACGACCACGCCGTCCGCGTGACGGTCCGCGACACCGGCGTCGGGATCGCCGAGGGCGACGTCGAGCGGCTGTTCGAGCCGTTCGAGCAGGCGTCGAGCGGGTTCGCCCGGTCGCACGAGGGGACCGGGCTGGGCCTGTCGATCGTCCGGCAGGTGGTCGGGCTTGTCGGCGGGAGCGTCCACGTCGAGAGCGCGGTCGGGGAGGGGACCTCGGTCGAGGTCGTGTTCCCCCGCGAGTGGGAGGCGCCCGAGGCGCAGACGGCCGGGCTCGACCCGTACGGCGGCGACCTCGGGGGCGCCTACCTGCTGGCGCTCGACGTGGGCGACGCCGCGGCCGCCTTCTTGGACGGCCGGCTCGGACCGGCCGGTCGGCTCCGGCTCGTGCCCACGCTGGGCCGGGCGCTCCGCGAGGCGCGCACGACGGTCTACGACGTCGTCCTGGTCGGGGCCGCCCCGCCCGCCGTCGAGCGCAAGCGCGTGGCGCTCATCCGGTCCGTCTCCGGGTACGAGCGCGTGGCCGTCGTGCGCGTGGGCGGGGCGGCGCTGGACGCCGAGGGGCTCCGCCGCCGCGGGTTCACGGACCAGCTGCCCGGCCCGTTTGACGCCGCGCGGGCCGCGGTCCTGCTCGAGCGGGCGCTCGGCGAGGTCCCCGAGCTTGCCGAGGCGTAGGGCGGCCGCCCCGCCCTCGCCGCCTACCGTGCGGGCGGGGCGGTCCTGGATGGCGGCCGCCCCGCCCCCGCAGTATCCCCCGAGTAGGTAAGGGTACGGCTCTGATACCGGCTCTGGAGGTTTGTGCGCCACCCCGCCCTCGCCCTGGCTGCGCCGACGCTGCGCGGTGTCCCTCTCCCGCGGGAGAGAGCACCTCGTAGACAGGCAGCGGGCGGGGCAGCGTACGGCGCACGAACCCAGCGATCTGGTATGAGAGAGCTTCTCGGGCCGCGTACCCCGTACCCCGTACCCTCGAAAGCCTAGTCCAGCACCACGCGGAGGCCGACGAGCGGCTCGAACCGGCGCTCGACGAGGAAGCGGCCCAGCTCGTCCACGCCGTCGGCGGCGTCCAGGAGGCGGTAGCCGTAGCGGGAGCGCACGAAGACCTCGCCGGCCCGGCCGACGGGGACGCCCACGTCGAGGACGAGCGCGTTCTGGTCGCCCAGCGAGCGGAACAGGAGGTCGATGAGGCCCCGGAACCCCTCGCGCTGGAGCTCGAACGCGAGCCGCGGCCCGCCCACCACGCGGCCCGCCACGCGGATCCCGTAGGCGCTCGCGTCGTCGGGGCCGAGATGGCGGCGGACATGCTGCGAGACCTCGACGGACCCGAACGCGACCACGCCCAGGTCGAGGACGAGGTCGACCCCGCCGCTCAGGCTGTCGAGCGGGGTGCCGGCGAGCTCGATGTCGGCGTCGTCGTCGAAGAACGTCCGGTCCACGACGATCCGGTCGGACGCGTTGCTGACGGTGTAGAACGGGCCGACGTAGCCCGGCACGAAGTCGGCCGACGACACGAAGACGGCGGCGCGGGCGCGGGCGCGGAGGCCGTTGAGGTCCTCGGCCGCCAAGTCCACCCCGCCCCCGACCGTGCCGCCGTGGCCGAGGTAGCCGCCGGCCGTCACGAACGGGGCCGCCGAGAGCACGCCGTCGCCGAAGAGGAGCCCGCGGACGGTCGCCTCGACGCCCGTCAACGACGAGTCGCCGGTGAGCCCCGGGGCGCCCAGGTCGTGGACGACGGCGAGCCCCAGCGCCAGGTCGCGGGCGGGGCCGAGGCGGAGGCCCGTCACGAGCGACGCCTCCCCGCCCACGACGCCGTTGAGGCGGAGGTCGTCGACGAAGGCGCCGGCCGTGAGGCGCCGCCCCGCCACGGCCGCCTCGGCGCCCAGCGTCCGCTCGTCGTAGGCCGTCGTGGTGCGGTAGCCGCGGACGAGGGCGCCCGTGCCCAGCGTCATGCGCTCGGTCGGCCCGAGGCGGGCGTAGACGCGGCTCGTCGCCGTCGGGTTGAGGCGGACGTAGCGGACGGCGCGGAGGGCGTCGTACGCCTCGTCGGCCTCAGGGTCGTACAAACCGCCGGCGGCGGGGTGGACCGTCGTCCCGACGCCCAGGCTGAACCGCCCGCGCGCCGCCTCGACGTCGGCGCGGACGGCGCCGCGCCACGTGTCGGGCAGGTAGGCCGGGCCGCCGTACACCCCGCCCACGACGACGGTCGGGGCCGGCCCGCTCCCCAGCGGCCCGCTCCCCAACTCCATCACGTCGCTGGAGGACCCGAACGCGAGCGGCTGCCCGACCGCGAGGGCGGGGAGGAGAGCGAGGACGGCGACGAGGAGCGGGCGCACGGCGGGCGGGGCGGGGCGGGGAAGCTACCCCGCGCGCGGGGCGCGGTCGCGGCCCCGCCCCGCCCGGCGGCACCTCAGAACCTCGCGCGGGAGACCGGGTAGGCACGGACCGCCCGCCGCTCCATGCCCGACGACCGCCTCCCCCTGTTCCCGCTCGGGCTCGTCCTCCTCCCGGGCGAGCCCGTCCCGCTCCACATCTTCGAGCCGCGCTACCGCGAGATGGTCCGCGTGTGCCTCGACGGAGACCAGCCGTTCGGCGTCGTCTACGCGTCCGAGACGGCGCTGGCCGCGGTCGGGAGCGCGGCCCGCATCGCCGACGTGACGACGACCTACGACGACGGCCGCCTCGACATCGTGGCCGTCGGCGAGTCCCGGTTCCGCGTCGTCGAGGTCCACCGCGACCAGAGCTACCTCACGGCCGACGTCGAACGGGTCGAGGACGAGGCCGAGGACGACGACTCGAAGGCCCGCCAGCGGGCGATCGCGCGGCATATGCGGCTGCTCGAGATGGCCGGCGAGGAGCCGCGGATCGACCGCTACAACGGGGTCGACAGCGTGTCGTTCATGATCGGCCGGAACGCCGGGCTCGACCTCGACGACAAGCAGCGGCTGCTCGAGATGCAGACGGAGGAGGCCCGCATCCGCTACCTCGCCGACCACCTGGGCTCGCTGCTCGTCCGCCTCAAGCAGGTCCGCGAGCTCCGCGACCTCGCCCGCGGCGACGGCCACGCCGAGGGCTTCCCCGACCTCGGCGGCGACGGGTAGGCCGGGAGGGTACCGGGTACCCGGGGGCGGGGCGGTCCCGCCGACCGGGGCGGTGGATAACTCGGGGGGCAACCACCCCGCCCCGCCCTTGACGCCGCGGGCGGGGCGGCCCTCATCTTCCCGTACCCCGTACCCCGTACCCCGTACCCCGTACCCCGTACCCCGTACCCCATGACCCACGGAGACTATCAGATCGACACCGTCGAAACCGGCCGCCTGGGGCTGGACGGCGGGGCCATGTTCGGGATCGTGCCCAAGCCGCTGTGGGAGAAGCGGATCGCGCCCGACGACCAGAACCGGATCCCGCTCGCCATGCGGTGCCTGCTCCTGCGCGGCCACGGCCGGACGGTCCTCGTCGACACCGGCGTGGGCGCCAAGGGCGACGACAAGTTCGAGCGGATCTACGCCGTCGACCACCAGCACTCGGCGCTCGGCGGGTCGCTGGCGGCGCTCGGCGTCGAGCCCGGCGACGTGACCGATGTGGTCCTCACGCACCTCCACTTCGACCACGCGGGCGGGGCGACCGAGCGCGGCCCGGACGGCGCCCTGCGGACGGCGTTCCCGAACGCGGCCTACCACGTCCAGCGGGCGCACTGGGAGTGGGCGCACGAGAGCGTGCGCGAGCAGGCCTCGTTCCTGGCCGAGAACATGGACCCGATCGAGGCCTCGGGCCAACTCGTCCTCGCTGACGGCGAGGTCAGCCCGTTTCCCGGCGTCTCCTACGTGCTCGTCCACGGCCACACGCGGGCGCAGCAGCTCGTGCTCGTCGAGGGCGGGGCGGCGGAGGGCGGGGCGGCCGCCCCGCTCCTGTTCGCCGCCGATCTCCTCCCGACGGCGGCGCACGTCCCGCTGCCCTGGGTGATGGCCTACGACATCGAGCCGCTCCAGACGCTCCGCGAAAAGGAGCGGGTGCTGACGCGGGCCGCCGACGAGGGCTGGACGGTCGTCTTCGAGCACGACGCCGAGGTGGCCGCCGCCCGCATCAAGCGGACCGAGAAGGGGTTCCGCGCGGCCGACGCGCGCGCGGCGTTCTGACGCCGCCCCGCCCGACGCGGGGGCGGGGCGGGAGTTGGCCGACTGGGCGGGGCGGAAGACCGCGCCCGAAGAGCGGAGCCCGCCCCGCCCGTGCCGCCCCGCCCGGGCGCTGGCGGGGCGGGTGCGGCACGTCGTTTGAACAGGGGAGGGGCGTCCTGCTCCACCCCGCCCTGCGACGGCGGGGCGCCTGCGTCGTCACGAAACGTGGCGGCCCGGGTGAAACCGTAACGGTGCCCGCCCATGCGCTCTCCCACACCGGCCGTCCGCGCCGCCCTGTTCGGCCTCGTCGTCGTCACGCTCGTGGCGGTCGCGGGGGCTGGCCTCCACCTGGCGGCCGTCGAGCGGGACGCCGAGGCGGCCGCGGGCACGGCGCTCCTCGCCCGGGCCTCGACCGTGGCCGCCGCGCTGGACGCCGCGCCGGGCCGGGCCGGGCGCGACGCGCTCGCTCCGTTCCAGGCGCCCGGTGCGGACGGCCGCCTCGTCCTCCTCGATGACCGCGGCGGCGTCCTCGCGGCCACCGACGACGCCCTCGCGCGCTCGGTCGACTGGCGCCGCGCGCTCTCGGCGGGGTCGGGCACGGTGCGCACGGTGCGTGGGCGGGGCGGCGAGCTCGTCGTGGCGCTCCACGCGGCGGCGCGCCCGGGCGGGGCGGTCGTCGCGGCCGTGCAGCCGCGCGCGGCGGCGGCCGGGGGCGCCGTGGTCGAGGCGCTCGTGGCGGCGCTCGCGCTCGGTGGCCTCCTCGCGGCCTCGCTCGCGGGCATGGCGTGGTACGCCGGCCCGCGGTCGTCGAAGGACCTCGCGCTCCTGGGCGAACGCCTCGCCCACGGCGGCGGCGACCCGGCCGCGCTCGTCCGTCACGGCGCTCGCTCGCTCGGCCCGCTCGCCGAGGCGCTGACGCCCCTGTCGGACCGGCTGGCGGCCCAGGACCGCGAGGTGAGCGGCGCGCGCGAGCACGTGGCCGCGCTGTACCAGACGAACCCGCACTACGTCGTCCTGTGCTCGCTCGGGGGCACGATCGTCGAGGCCAACCCGGCGTTCTACGCCGCCACTGGGCTCCCGCCCGACGTCGTGCGGGGCGGCCCGTTCGATGCGCTCCGCGAGACGTTCCCCATTGAGCCCCTGCTCGAGGCCGCCCGCCGGAGCCTCCGCGAAGGGAGCGCGATCTCGGGCGTCGAGTACGCCATCGTCGACCGCGACGACGAGACGCGCCCGGTCGAGGTCTCGCTCCGCGCGTTCTCGCTCGACGGCGACGACGTCGTGGTGATCCAGGCGACCGACCTGGCCCGCCAGAAGACGCTCGAACGCCGCGTGGCCGCTTTTAGCGACACGCTCGACCTCATGGTCGACCAGCGCGTGCAGCAGCTGACAGCCGGCCAGCAGGCGCTGCGGACGGTCCTCGACGCCGCTGGCATCGCGATCGCCTCGTTCGACGGGGGCGGGGCGACGAGCCGCTGGAACGGGGGCGCCCGCGCCCTGACCGGGCGCTCCATCGCCGAGGTCCCCCACTTTGCCGCCGTCACGTCGGTGTTCGGGCTGGACGCGGCCGAGCGGACGGCGTTTGCACAGTGGTTCTGGAGCCCGTCGGCCGAGCCGTTCGTGGCGCGGCACGCGGTCGGCGAGGGGGCCGAGGCCCGCACGCGCCAGGTCGTCTGGCAGCGCGTCCACGCCGACGTGTCGGGCCGGTCCGACCTCCGCACGTTGGTCGGCGTCGAGGTCCCGGCGTCCCTCGCCGTCGCCCCAGAGCGGGCGGGCGGGGCGGGGCGGTCGCCGGCGGTGGCGGCCCCGGAGGCCGCGGCGTAGCGGAGCCGCCGCCCCGCCCGGCCACCCCGCCCGACCAAGTGGGGCGGGGCGGGCGAGGGGCGCGGCCGTCCGGCGCTAGCTTTGGGCGCCCGCCTTGCCGCCCCGCCCATGCCCCCGCCCACCGTCCTCCTTGTTGGCCCCGACGCCGAGCAGTGGGCGGCCCGCGCCGACGCCGACGTGACGGCGGCTCCCGACCTCGACGCCGCCCGGGCGTACCTCGCCGGGACCGTGTTCGACGCGGTCTGGGTGCAGGACGGGCTCCCCGTCGCCGGCCTCCGGGCGCTCCGCGACGCGCTCGGCCTGGCGACGACCGTCGGGGCCGTCGCGTCGTACGACGACGTGGTAGGCCACCTTGCACGGGCGGGCGAGCCGGCAGCCGGCGGACGGGCGGGGCGGTCGACGAGCGATGAGCGCCAGGCGCTCGTCGAGCTTCGGGACGAGATGAGCCGCGTGGCCCACGCGCTCAACAACCCGCTCTCGGTGATCGCGGGGAACGCTCAGCTGGGGCTGGAACTAGGGAACGCGCTCGGGCTCGACCCCGACGTGCAGGCCACGTTCGAGGAGATCCAGCAGGCAGCCACCGATCTGGGCGACTTGTTCAGCGAGGTGGCCGCGCTGCGCGCCCGGATCGACCGGCTCCTGTCTTGACGGCCGAGCGGTCGGGCCGTTGCGCCGCCCCGCCCGTAACGGGAGCGCGACCGGGACACGAATCAGGCGGGGCGGGAGGCCCCGGAAGACGCCCTACGTGGTGGGACGGTCTGAGGCGAGCGGTTTAAGCAGGGGCGGGGGCGGGCCGATAAAACGGGGGTCCGGCAGCCGCGCCGGCTTTCCCCCGACCCCCCCGCTCATGCCGTCCGCACCCATCAACCCGGCGCACGAGGTCGAGCACATCGACCGCGTCACCGCCGCCCTCAGCGGGCGCCCCGAGCCGGTGAGGCTGCGGTGGGACCGGGCGCTCGACCACCTCGGGCAGGCCCGCGTGTACGACGCGTTCCTCGAGTTCAACGAGCTCCTCAAGGGCTCGCTCGACCCGCTGACCCGGACGCACGTCCAGCTCCAGGCCATCCGGTGCCTCCGCGACGCGCCCGTCGAGCGGGTCAAGACCGAGCTCGCGCTCGTCGAGCCCCAGGACGCGTTCCAGACCATGGTCCTCGACTACCGCCTGGGCTGGCTCATGCGGCACCGGCTGATGAGCTTGGCCGCCGCGCTCCAGTACTTCGACCGGGTCCGCGAAGAGGCCCGCCGGCTGGGGAGCCGGCCGTGGGAGATCGCCGCGCTGCTCCAGAAGGCGACGACGCTCATGGCCGAGGGCGGCCACGAGCAGGGGATGGAGGTGTGCGCGCGGGTGTACAACCTGAGCCGGCGGAACGGGCTCGTCGAGTACATCCCGAAGTCGCTCATCTACAAGGGCTACGCGCTCGTCAAGCTGGGCCGGCACCACGCCGGCGAGGAGGCGCTCCAGAAGGCGTTCGAACTGGCGACGCGCAACGACCTCAAGGCCGAGCAGGGGCTCGCGCTCCACCAGCTGGCCCAGATCTACCACTACGACTGCAAGTTCTACGGCCTCGCGCTCGAATACTACCAGCAGACCCGCGACGTGCTCGCCGGCGTGCCGGTGTGGCCGTCGCTGCTGGAGCGCATCGGCGAGGACGAGGCGCTGGCCCAGCGCGAGCTCTCCGAGCTCGACATCGCCAAGATCCTCGGGCCGATCCCCATCAACAAGCTCCGGCAGGAGTACCTCACGAGCCTCGTCAACGGGTTCGTCGGCATCCCGGGCATCGACAACCGGAGCCAGCTGGGCGAGCGGATCGGGCTCACGCGGCAGGCCATCCATCGGAACATCAACAGCTAGAGCCCCCTCCGGGTGGGTACGGGGTACCGGGTACGAGGTACGATCCGATCTGATCTCGGCGCGCTCGTACCGAGTACCCGGTACCTCCCTGCACGTTGCTCTAGACCGCCCCGCCCCGCGCCCGCCGTTCCGGGCGGGGTGGCACGGCCGGGGCGGGGCGGCAGGCCTGGGAGCGGGGTGGTCTCTGCCGCTCGTTGCCCCGCGGCCGTCCCCGCGCAGGCGCCGGCTGATGGACGGCCCGGGGCACGCCCGGACGCCTTGCCGCCCGTCCCACCCCGCCCCTATCTTTTCCGTCCCCACCGCGCCCCGGCGAGACCCCATACGAGTTCGTGCTACGCCTGCGTAGGCCGCCCTACGCGTTCCTAAGGACCCCCAGCCTTGCTGGCCTGCACGCCCTCATGCCGCGTCTCGTCGCCCTCTGCGCCTTGTTCGTCGCCGTTTCGGCGGCGGCCCAGACCGGGCAGACGTACCGGGCAGCCGAGCCCGACGGCGCCAGGCTCCGCGTCGTGGCCGAGGACGCCGCGTCGCTGACCGTCGAGGTCACCGCGGACTGGGCGGCGCCGCTCGCCGAGGTCGTCGGGCGGGGCGGCTCGCCGGCGTCGCTCGCCTTGCTCGCCGCGGCCGGGCGCCCCGTGCTCACGCACGGCGTCGACCTGATGACGGCCGCCCCGCCCCCCGCGACCGTCGTCGCGTTCGAGGGCGAGGAGGTGCGGCTGGACGCCGCGACGGCCGAGGCGCTGGCCGGGTTGGCCCAGCCCGCCGCCGAGGTCGTGAACGTCGGCCGCTACCGGCGGCGGCTCGTGGGCACGCTGGCCGTCGCCGTGCTCCGCGTCGAGGGCGACCGCCTGATCCGCACCCGGCGCGCCGTGGTCCGCGTGCCGCGCCCGCCGGTCACGGCCGCGCTCGCGGCGGCCCGCGTGGGCGGGGCGGCGCCGGTCACGCGGAGCGTGCTCGACGAGGGCACGTGGTTCAAGATCCCGGTCTCGCAGGCCGGCGTCTACCGCATCGACGCGGCCTACCTCCGCGACGGGCTGGGCGTCGAGAACGCCGACCTCGCGCGCGTCCAGGTCTACGGCACCGGCGCCCGCATCCTCCCCGCCCCCAACGCCGCGCCCCGCCCGCGCGATCTCCTGGAGGTCCCCACGCTCGCCGAGGGCGGGGCGGTCCTGTTCTACGCCGAGGGGCCGACGTTCGCCGACGCGCCGTCGTGGTGGGACTGGGTGCCGGCGACGGCGACCGAGGCGGGGTACTGGAGCCACGACATCAGCCCGTTCTCGCGCGTCTCGTACTACTTCGTCCGCGTCGACGCGCCGGCCCCGCGCCGCCTGGGCGCCGCCGCGTTCCCCGACTGGCCCGACGCCGCCCCGCTCGCGACGGTCGCGGACCGCGTGTTCTACGAGGAGGACGTGACGAACTGGGAGCGCGACGAGAGCGGGTCCGGGCTGGACTGGTTGGGGCCGGACTTCGCGCAGGCGGGGGGGCAGATCACGGTCCTCCAGGGCGTCGACCCGCCCGGCCTCGGCGCCGCGCGCGTGTCGTACCGGGCGCGCGTGGCGGCCCGCGCCAACCCGCCCGTGACGATCACGGCGAGCGTCGACGGGCAGGCGGTCGCGACGGCCCGCCCGCGCCGCGTCTTCGACCTGACGGCCTCGGCCGAGCGCAACCTGATCGAGGACGCGTTCATGGACTGGAGCGTCGAGAGCCCGTCGAGCCTCGCCGTCACGCTCGCAAAGGCGGGCGGCAACGCGGGCGCGTTCGCGTGGCCCGACTGGGTCGAGGCCGTGGTCGAGCGCGCGCCGGTCGCCGCGGGCGGGGCGCTCGCGTTCCCCACGCCGGGCGGGCGGGCGGGGCGGTTCGAGGTCGCGCTCCAGGGGTTCGCGTCCGAGCCCGAGGTCTGGGACGTCACGGCGCCCGACGCCGTCCGCCGCCTGGGCGTGCGGGCCGCCGCGGGCGCGTGGCGCGTCCAGGTCGAGGCCACCGACCCCGACCGGCCCCGCGAGCTCTACGCCTTCACCGCGGGCGCCGTGCGCACGCCGGCCGGCCTCGCGGGCGGGGCGGTGGCCGTGCCCAACCAGAACCTCCACGGCGTGACCGGGGCGCCGGCCTACGTCGTCGTCGCGCACCCCGCGTTCCTGGACCCGGCGCGGCGCCTCGCCGAGCGGCGGCGGACGCGGGACGGGCTCGAGCCGGTCGTGGTCACGACAGACCAGGTGTACAACGAGTTCGCGGGCGGGGCGCCCGACATGCGGGCCGTCCGCGACTACATGAAGTTCCTCTACGACCGGGTCCCGGCCGAGAGCGCGCCCCGCTACCTCCTCCTGTTCGGCGACGGCCACTACGACTTCCGCGGCCTCAAGAGCCCGGCGCCCAACTACGTCCTCCCGTACGAGACGGAAAACATGTTCAGCCGGACGGACTCGTACACGTCCGACGACTACTTCGGCCTCCTCGACGACGACGAGGGCGACTGGGAAAACGATCGGAGCGGGCGCCAGATGCTCGATGTCGGCGTCGGGCGGCTCCCGGTGCGGACCGCGCAGGACGCCGCCGCGGTCGTGAACAAGATCGTCCGGTACGAGGACCCGGCCACGTTCGGGCCGTGGCGGGGCGAGTTCACGTTCGTCGCCGACGACCAATTCCCGAACCCGTGGGACACCGACCTCCACGTGCTCAACGCCGACGTCACGGCCGAGCAGACGCAGGCCCGCGACTCCAGCGTGACGCTGGCCAAGATCTACGGCCCGTCCTACCCGCTCACGCGGACGGCCCGGGGCGCCCGCCGGCCCCAGATGAACGAGGCCATCGAGGAGGCCGTCAACCGCGGCACGCTCGTCTGGAACTACAGCGGCCACGGGAGCCCCGACAAGCTGGGCGACGAGAACTACCTCACGCGCGAGATGGTCGAGCGGTTCGACAACCCCGACCGGCTCCCGGTCTTCGTCACCGTCACGTGCTCGGTCGGCAAGTTCGACATCCCCGACCAGCAGAGCCTGGCCGAGCAGATCCTGCTCCGGCCCGACGGGGGCGGCGTAGCCATGCTCACGACGGTCCGGCTCGTGTACACGAACACCGACCCCGGCCCGGACAACAACTTCGGCCTCAACATCGAGCTCTCGCGCCAGATGGTCGCGCGCGAGCCCGACGGCCGCCCCGCCCGGCTCGGCGACGCCCTCGTGCGGACCAAGCGGGCGCTCGTGACGGGCAGCATCAACCCGCGCAAGTTCAACCTCCTCGGCGACCCCGCGCTCCGGCTCGGGCTCCCCGAGCGGCGCCTCGACGTAGCCGCCCCGCCCGTGCTCACGGCGTTCGAGCGAGCCACGGTCTCGGGCCGGGTGCTCGGGCCGGACGGCGCCCCCGACCCCACATTCGCCGGCGAGGTCGACGTCACGGTCTACGACGCCGCCCGCGTCGTCGACCTCCCCGAGGACACGTGCGCGCGGCGGACCGGCGGCCGGTGCTACACCGATTCCGACGACGAGGGCGTCCGCGGCGAGTACGTCGACCAGACGGCGCGGATCTACGCCGGCCGCGCGCGGGTGGAGGGCGGGGCGTTCTCGACTGAGTTCCTCGTGCCCCAGGACGTGTCCTACTCGGGCCTCCCCGCCCGCGTCGTGGCCTACGCGGCCGGCGCGGCGGCCGACGGCTCCGGCGTGACCGAACGCCCCCGCGTCTCGGCCGAGGCCGGCACGCGGCCCGACGACGGGGCCGGCCCCGAGATCCGCCTGTTCGTCGGCGACTCCACGTTCGTCGACGGCGGCGAGGCCCCGCGCGGCGCCCCGCTCGTGGCCCGGCTCTCGGACCCCAGCGGGATCAACACGGTCGGTGCCGGGGTGGGCCACGAGCTGCTCCTGACGATCGACGGCGACGCCGCCTCGGCCGTCGACGTGGGCCGGTTCTACCAAGGCGACCTGGGCACCTTCCGCTCGGGGACCGTCCGCGCCCCGCTCCCCGACCTCGCCCCGGGCGAGCACACGCTCCAGCTGACGGCCTGGGACGCGCTCAACAACGCCTCGACGGCCGAGATCCGCGTCGTCGTGGTCGAGGAGGAGCTGGCCGTCGAGAACGTGTTCCCCTACCCGAACCCGACGGCCGGGCCGACCCGGTTCACGTTCGAGCACAACCAGCCGGCGGGGACGCCAGCCGAGCTCCAGGTCCGCATCTACACCGTCGCCGGCCGGCCCGTCCGCACGATCGACGGCGACGAGGCGCTCCCCGGCGGCGTCCTCGTCGGGCGCACCGTCCAGGTCCCGTGGGACGGGCTGGACGACGACCGCGACCGGCTCGCGACCGGGGTCTACCTGTTCCGCCTCCGCCTGGCCGCCGGCGACGCGGCCGGCGGCTCGCGCGTCGTCGAGCGCGTCGAGCGCCTCGCCATCATCCGCTAACGCCCGTTCTCCGCTTACCGCCCCGCCCGGGGCTCCTCCCCATGACCCGCTCCCGCCTCACGCTCCTCGCCGTCGCCCTCGGCGCCGCGCTGGCCGCGCCGCCGGCCGACGCCCAGAACCGCCAGGTCCTGACGACGGCCGTCCCGTTCCTCCAGATCGAGCCCGACAGCCGCGCGGCCGGCATGGGCATGACCGGCGTGGCCCTTGCCGACAACGCCTACGCCCCGTTCTGGAACCCGGCCGGGCTCGCCGAGCAGGACGGCGCCCAGGTCTCGTTCACGTACGCCCCCTGGCTCCCGGCGCTGGGGACGGACCTCGCGTACAACTACCTCACGGGCGTCTACGGGCTGGGCTCGGCCGGCACGCTCGGCGGCCACTTTACCTACTTCGACCTGGGCGAGCAGATCGCGACCGACGAGCGGGGCGAGTCGCTGGGCACGTTCTCGTCGTACGAGATCGCCGCCGGCGTCTCCTACGGGTACCCCGTAACCGAGAACCTCTCGGTCGGGACCGGCGCCCGGTTCATCTACTCGAACCTCACGGGCGGCGCTAGCCTCGGCCCCTCGACGCCGGTCGACGCGGCCGCCTCGTTCGGGGTCGACCTGGGCGTCAAGTACACGGCCCCCGACATCGGGCTGGGCGAGTCGTCGCGGCCCTCGGTCGCGTTCAACCTCGCCAACATGGGGCCGCGCATCTCCTACACCGAGAACAACGACTTCCCCGACGCCATCCCGACGACGCTCCGGTTCGGGGGCGCGCTCGACACCAAGATCGACGAGTTCAACCGGATCATCGTCGCCCTCGACCTCAACAAGGTCCTCGTCAACGGCGAGGTCAACGAGGAGGGCCGGCTCGAGTTCGACCCGTTCTACAAGGCCCTCTTCTCGTCGTGGGGGTCGCGCGAGGTGGCGTCCACGTTCGACCCGGAGGGACGGACGTGCGACGAGCGCCGCGAGGATCCCGAGGCCCCGCAGTGCGAGACGATCAGCGCGCTGAAGTCGCTCACGCTGGGGGCTGGGCTCGAGTACTGGTACAACGACCTGCTCGCGCTCCGCGGCGGGTACTTCTACGAGGACCCGGCCAACGGGAACCGCCAGTTCCTGACGCTGGGGACCGGCATCCGGTACAGCCTCGTCGGCGTCGACATCTCGTACATCTACGCGCTCGAGGAGGAGTCGCCGCAGTCCAACCAGCTCCGGTTCTCGCTCCTCCTCAACATCCCGCGCTAGGGGAGGGATGGGGGATGGGAGGGATGAGCAGACGGTTTTCCCTCGCCCGCCCCGCCCCTGCGTTGCAGGCCGTCCGCCGCCCCGCCCGCGTCCGTGGGCGGGGCGGTGCGCGGTTGAGGCCCCCGCCCCGCCCGCACGCGCCGCAACGGGCGGGGCGGAGCGGGGGACGCTGCGCATTCCCTCATCCCTCCATCCCCCATCCCTCCATCCCGTGACCGCCCCGCCCCTCGTCGCGCTCGCCGCGGCCGCCGCGTTCGGAGCGGCCGCCTACGGCGCCCGCGCGCTGACGGCGGGCGGGGCGGTGGCCGGGGCGGCGCTCGGGTGGATGCTGCTGGCGTGGGGCGGGGCGGCGTGGGCGGCGCCGGCGCTGACGTTTTTCGTGCTGTCGAGCGCGCTCTCGCGGGCGGGGCGGCGGCGGAAGCGGTCGGCCGAGGCGCTCGCGGCCAAGGGCGGCCGGCGCGACGCGGCGCAGGTGGCGGCGAACGGGGGCGTGGCCGCGGCGTGCCTCGCGGCCTGGGCGGTCTGGCCCGCCGCCCCGCTCTACGGCGCCTTCGTGGGCGCCTTCGCGGCGGCGGCGGCGGACACCTGGGGGACCGAGGTCGGGACGCTCGTCGGCGGCCCGACGCGGCGGCTGGGCGTCGGCGGCCGCGTCCCGCCCGGCACCTCGGGCGGGGTGTCGGCGGCGGGCACGGCGGGCGCCGCGGCCGGGGCGCTCTCGGTCGCGCTCGCGGCGGCCCTGGCGGCGCCGGCGCTCGGGGGCGGGGCGGCGCTGGCCGTCGCCGCGGCGGGCCTCGCGGGGGCGTTCGCGGACACGGCGCTCGGGGCGACGCTCCAGGCCCGCTTCCGCGCGCCGGACGGGTCGCTCACGGAGCGCCCGGCGGAGGCGGGGAGGGCGCTCCCGCTGGCGGCGGGGCGGCGGTGGCTGGGGAACGACGGGGTCAACCTGATCTGCACGCTCGTCGGGGCGGCGCTGGGCGCGCTGGTGGTGGGCGGGGTGGGGTAGGGGAGGGGAGGGGCGCTCGGACGGGGGGGCTGGCCGCTGCCGCCCCGCCCGCGGAGCCGCCCCGCCCGCGGAGTCCGCCCCGCCCGCCGTCTCGTGGGCGGGGCGGGGCCGCGTACGGACGGGCGGGGCGGGCCGTTGGGGTGGAGCGGGTGGCCCCGCGCCGCCGAGGCCCGGCGGTAGCTTCCGCCGACCCACCCCGCCCCCTACGCGCCCATGCCCTGGTACCGGAAGCTCCACTGGCAGATCATCCTCGGCCTGCTGCTCGGGCTCGGGTTCGGCGTCGTCGCGGCGGCCGAGGGGTGGGGGCCGTTCGTGGACGCGTGGGTCCAGCCGTTCGGGACCATCTTTATCACGGCGCTCAAGCTGATCGCCGTCCCGCTCGTGCTCGCCAGCCTCATCACGGGCGTGGCCTCGCTGTCCGACCTGCGGAAGCTGTCGCGGATCGGGGGCAAGACGATCGGGATCTACATGGTCACGACGGCTATCGCCGTCACGCTGGGCGTGCTCCTGGCGGACCTGATCCAGCCGGGCAAGGCGTTCTCGCCGGCCCTCCGCGACGACCTCGTGTCCGCGTTCGGGGCCGACAGCCAGGCCCGCGTGGCCGACGCCGCGGCGGTCGGCGAGCGCGGGCCGCTCCAGTTCCTCGTCGACGCCGTGCCGGAGAACGTGTTCGCCGCCTTCGGCGACAACGCGAACATGCTCCAGGTGGTCGTCGTGGCGCTGCTGCTGGGGATCGGGCTGGTCCAGGTGCCGAAAGAGCGGGGCGCGCCGGTGCTGGCCTTTTTCGAGGGGCTGAACGACGTGGTCATCCGGCTCGTCGACCTCGTCATGCTGCTGGCGCCCATCGGCGTGTTCGCGCTCCTGGCCGACACGATCGTGAGCGTGGCCGGCGACGACCCCGGCCGCATCCTCAGCCTGCTCTCGGGGCTCGGGTGGTACTGCTTCGTGGTCCTCCTCGGGCTCGGCCTCCACACGGTCGTCGTCTACCCGACGCTGCTCCGGCTGTTCACGCCGATCGGGCTGAAGACGTTTTTCCAGGGGATCGGGCCGGCCCAGCTCGTCGCCTTTTCGACGTCGTCGAGCGGGGCGACGCTGCCGGTCACGATGGAGCGGTGCGAGGAGAAGCTGGGGGTGTCGGAGGAGGTCTCGTCGTTCGTGCTCCCGCTCGGGGCGACCATCAACATGGACGGGACGGCGCTCTACCAGGCCGTCGCCACGCTGTTTATCGCCCAGGCGTTCAGCCTCGACCTGGGCCTGGGCGCCCAGGTCACGATCGTGCTGACGGCCGTGCTCGCGTCTATCGGGACGGCGGCCGTGCCCGGGGCCGGCATCATCATGCTCGTCATCATCCTGGAGGCCGTCGGCGTGCCGGCGGCCGGGATCGCCCTCATCCTGGGCGTCGACCGCATCCTCGACATGTGCCGCACGGTCGCGAACGTGACCGGCGACGCGACCGTCGCGACCGTGATCGCGGCGAGCGAGGGGCAGCTCCGCCCGCCCGACCTGTCCGAAGACCGCGACCGCGTCGTGATCACCCCGCCCCAACCCGCCGTCGCCTGATGACCCGCCCCGCCCGTCTGCTCGCCCTCGTCCTTGTTGCCGCCCCGCTCGCGGGCGCTCCGTTTGCGGGCGGGGCGGCGCGTGCCCAGGCGGCGGCGGACGCCCCCGCAGAGGCGGGCGGGGCGGCGCTCGGCGCGGCCGAGCGGGCAGCGCTGGGAATCGAGACCGACGCCGGCGCCGCGCTCTACGCCCAGGGCCGGGCCGACGCGCTCGCGTTCCGCCTGGACGACGCCCGCCGCGCGTTCCGGCGCCTCGGCGAGCTCGAGCCCCGCTCGACGGCTGGCGCCTACGGCCTCGAATCGGCCGCGCTCTGGGCCTCGCTCGCCGCCGAGGACGACGCGGCGCTCGACCGCTTCTACGTGCTCAACGACTCGCTCGCGGACCTCGCTGACCGGGCGTCGACGCCGGCGGGGCGGCTGGCCGCGGCGACGGCCCGGCTGCACCGGGCGATCGCGATGGGCCGCCAGGAGCGGTACGCGCGCGCCGGGCTCGCCTTCCGCGACGCCTGCGGCCGGTTCCGCGACCTGGACGCCGCGGTCGGGCCGGACGCCGACTTTGGGCGGGGCGTGTGCGAGGTGGCCGCGGGCGCCATCCCCCGCCAGTACCGTTTTCTGGCCCGCCTGCTCGGGTTCTCGGGGAGCGTGGCCGGCGGGCTGGAGCGCCTGGACGCGGCGGGGCGGGGCGGCGGGGCGCTGGCCGCCGAGTCCGTCATCGGACTCGCGATCTCGGACGCCACGCTCAACGAGCGCCGAGGAGGCGGGGTGGCGCGCGTCGAGGCGCTCGCGGACGCCCACCCGGACAGCCCGCTCGTGGCTTATCTGGAGGGCTACCTCCTGCTCCTCGACCGCCGCGCCGAGGACGCCGAGGCCGCCTTCCGCCGCGCCCGCGCCGCGCTCGACGCGCCGGGCGTCACCGACATCCCGCTCGTCGACGCCAACCTCGGCGTCGCGCTGTTCCGGCAGGACCGCTTCGACGAGGCCCGCGAGCTGCTAGAGGCGTTCGTGCGGACGTACCGCGGGCCGTCGCTCGTGGCGCAGTCGACGCTCATGGCCGGGATCGCGGCCGAGATGAGCGGGGACCGCCGCGGCGCCGAGGCGCTGTACCGGCGCGTCCGCGCGAGGCGCGACTACGACTCCGACGTCTCGGCCGAGCGCGAGGCCGAGCGCCGCCTGGAGGCGCCCATGACGGCGTCGGAGCGCGCGCTCCTCCTGGGCCAGAACGCGTTCGACGCCGGCCGCTACGAAGACGCGGTCCGCGTGCTCCAGCCCATCGTGACGGGCGCCGACCTCCCCGCCCTCGACCGCGCCGAGGCCGCCTACCGGACCGGCCGGGCCTACCAGGCGACCGAGCAGTGGGCCGACGCGCTCCGCCACTTTAAACTGGCCATCGACAACCCCGGCGACCCGCTCGCCAAGTGGGGGCCGTGGGCGCTCTACCACACGGGCGAGGTGTACGAGGCCGAGGGCCAGACGGCCGAGGCGCGCGAGGCGTACGAGGGCGTCCTCGACAACGAGACGGAGTTCGACTACCATAAGTCGCTCGAGCAGCGGACGCGGGCGGCGCTCGAACGCCTCGGCCGCTAGGCTCCGCCGCCTGGGCGGGGCGGTCGCGCCTGGTCTCGCCCTCGCGCCCCGCGCCGCCCTCCCCGCCCGATGCCGCCGACTCCGCTCACGGTCTTCCTGGTCCTGCTCGCCGCTCTGGCGGCGCCCGCGGCGGCCCAGATCACCCTGACCCCGTGCACGCTCTACGACGCGAGCGGGGTGGCGCAGGCGGGGCCGCCCCTGGACCGCCCCGCCCTGGCCGAGCGGCGCGGCGGCGCGGCGACCGTCGTGCGGACGGAGGGCGGGGCGGCCACGTTCGAGGTGACGTACACGGGCTTTACGCCGCAGGCGCAGGCGGCCTTCCAGGCGGCCGTCGACGTGTGGGCCGAGCACGTCGCCTCGCCGGTGCCGATCCGCATCGACGCGCAGTTCGAGTCGCTCGGGGCGAACGTGCTGGGCTCGGCCGGGCCGCGAATCGTCCCCGACCCGCCCGGGGCGCCGGTCCGCAACACGTTCTACCCGACCGCGCTCGCGAACGCGCTCGCGGGGCGCGACCTGCTCCCGGGTGCGTCCGACATCGAGGCCACGTTCAACAGCGACTTCGACCGCTTCTCGTTCGCGCTCGACGGGACCGTGCCGGCGGGGCGGTACGACTTCGTTACGGTCGTGCTCCACGAACTGGGCCACGGGCTGGGCTTTCTCGGCTCGGGCCGCGTGGACGACGGCGCCGACGACGCCGAGTGCGCGGCGGGCACGGCCGGCGTCGGGTGCTGGGGCTACCCGGCCGCGCTCGCCGACCTCCCGCTCGTCTTCGACCGCTCGGTGGAGGACCGAGCGGGGCGGTCCTTCCTGGACCCCAGCGTCTACCCCAACCCCTCGCGCGCGCTGGGCGCGCTGCTCCAGAGCGGGGACCTGTACGTCGCCGCGCCGACCGTCGTCGCCGTCCACGGCGGGATGCGCCCCGAGGTGTGGGCGCCCGAGCCGGCCGAGGCGGGCTCGTCGTTCTCGCACTGGGACGAGGTCGCGTTCGGGGCCGGGACGCCGAACGCGCTCATGACGCCGCGCATCGGCACGGGCGAGACGTACCGCGATCCGGGCTCGATCACCTGCGCCTTTTTCCAGGACATGGGCTGGCGCTTGGGCGCCGGGTGCACGCGGCTCACCGGAGGTGGGAGCGTGTCCGCCGCCGCCCCGCCCGCCCCGCTCGCGCTTCTCGCCGCCGGGCCGAACCCGTTCCGCGGCGCGACGGCCGTCCGCCTCCAGGTGCCGACGGCGCAGCACGTCTCGGCCGTCCTGGTGGACGCCCTCGGGCGCGACGTGCGGACGGTCTACGACGGCGCCGTCGGGGCGGGGCGGACCCGGCTCCGCGTCGACGCGGCCGGGCTCCCGGCGGGCGCCTACTGGCTCCGCGTCCAGACCGAGGCGGGCACGACCGGGCTCCCGCTCGTCCACGTCCGGTGAGGCGCGCGGCTCTCGTGGCGCTCCTCGCGCTGGGCGGGGCGGCGCTGAGCGGGGCGGCGGCGCAGACCGCCCCGCCCGAGACGCGCGGGGCGGTGCGGTGCGTGCTCCCGGTCGTCGAGACGCAGGCAGAGGCCCCGGGGGCGGGGCGGCGGGCGCGTGCGGCGCCGTGCGACCCGGCCGAGCGGGGTGCCAGCTTCGAGGTGACGTACACGGGCTTTAGCGCCGAGGCGCAGGCCGCCTTCCAGGCCGCCGTCGACACGTGGTCGTGCCTCATCCGGTCGGACCAGACGGTCCGCATCGCGGCCGAGTGGACGGGGCTGAGCGCGACGACGCTGGGCTCGGCCGGGCCGCGCCTCGTCCGCAACGCGGACGGCCTCCCCGCCCGCGACGTGTGGTACCCGGCGGCGCTCGCGGACCAGCTCGCGGGGCGCGACCTAGAGCCCGGGGCGCCCGACGTCGAGGCGTCGTTCAACAGCGACTTTCCGGCGTGGCACGTCGGGCTCGGGCCGACGCCGTCCGACCAGTTCGACCTCTACACGGTCGTGCTCCACGAGATCGCCCACGGCCTGGGCTTCGTCGGCGGGCTCTCGGTCGAGGACGGCGTCGGCGTCGTGGGGCGGGACGACGTGGGCGGGCCGTTCGCGTACGACCTCCACGCCGAGGACGCGTTCGGCACGCCGCTGCTCGACACGCGCGCTTATCCGGCCCCGTCGGTGCGCCTCGCCGCCGCGCTCACGTCGGCCGTCCGGTTCAGCGGCCGGGCCGTCCGCCGCGTGCGGAATGCGCCGGTCGCGCTCTACGCCCCGCCCCGCTGGCTCCCGGGCGGCTCGTACTCGCACCTCGACGACGTGGCGTTCGAGCCCGGCTCGCGCGACGGCCTGATGTCCCCGTTCGTCGCGCGCGGCGAGGCGGTCGACCGGCCCGGCGACGTGACGTGCGCCGTCCTCGCCGACGTCGGGTGGACGCTCGCCGGCGCGTGCCGCGCGGCCGTCGGCGACCTCGCGCCCGAGCGGGGCGGGGTGGAGGTCGTGCGGACCGGCCCCAACCCGTTCCGCTCGCGGACGTCGCTCCGCGTGGTGAGCGCGGCGGCCGGGCTCGCGCGGGCCGTCCTCGTCGACGTCCGCGGGCGCCGCGTGGCGGACCTGGGCACGACGGCCGTTCTCCCGGAGCGCCCGTTCGAGGTCGTCGTCGAGGCGGCCGGGCTGGCGACGGGCGTCTACGTCGTGGACCTCCGTGTCGGAGCGGGGCGGGTGGCGGTGCCGCTGACGGTCGTGCGGTAGGGCTTGACCTGGGCGGGTCCCTCTCCACCCCGCCCTTGTCCCGCGGGCGGGGTGGCGTACGTTCTACCTCTGATCCCGCCCGTGGTCGCCGACATGAGCGCCTCGACCCTCACCGTCACCGCCCTCGTTTCGGTCGTGCTCGCGTGGGTCGGCCTCACCATCTGGAATCAGGCTGCCCGCGCTCGGGTCGACGACATGGGGCCGGAGATCGCGATCGCCTTCCAGACCTACTTCGCCCCGTACGCCGAGCGGGGCGAGCTCGCGCCCCCGGCCTACTGGGACTTCCGCCTCGGGTGGGTCGTCGAGTACCCGCCTGGCGTGGCGGAGTACGTTCCGGGCGAGGGTACGGAGGGGATGACTCCCGAGTCTGACCTCGTGGCCGTGGCCGTACGCGAGGACGCGGCGACCGGCGAGCGCTGGCCGGTGTGGATGTGGGGCGTGTGGGTCGGCGCCGTCCCCCCGCTCCTGTTCCACGGCCTGTTCGGCGTGGCGTCGCTGGGACTCCTCGCCCTCTGGCTGCGGCTCCGCGCCGCCGGCTGACGCGCCGCGGTGAGCGCGGGCGGGGCGGGCGCGCTGTGGCAAAGACGCCGCCCCGCCCGGGGCCACCCCGCTCGGGCGCTGGCAACGGTCGGCGACGCTTGGTTGGGGCCGCCCCGCTGTCGTCCGCCCCGCCCGCCGCCGTTGCCCCGCGCCGTTGCATGGGACGGCGCTACTCCACCGGCACCACCTGCCCCGTCCCGTCGACGGTGAAGCCGGCCGGGGGCGGGGTGGTCGGGAAGTCCGAGATCGAGACGCCCGTGGCCTCCGATCCCGCCCAGTCGTCGGGGACGTAGTGCGTGTGGCTCCCGTGCGAGATCCCGTGCCACCCGCGCGGGCTCACGACGCCGGTCTCCGACGCCCGCAGCCCGAGCACGTCCGACAGCGCGAACCCGACGAGGACGGCGAGCGCGACGAGGACGACGAGGCGGACAGTCCGGCGGGGCGGCATGGCGGGGACCAGGAGGCGGCCCGGAGAGTACGCCCCGCCCCGCCCCGCGCTCCCCGAACATCCCGTGACCTCGCTCGCCCCGCCCGCCGCCTCGGACCGCCCCGCCCGCGTCGTCCTGCTCATGGGCGTCGCCGGGGCGGGCAAATCGACCGTGGGCGTGGCTCTGGCCCGCGCGCTGGGCTGGGACTTTGTCGACGCCGACGACCACCACAGCGCGGACGCGCTGGGCAAGATCGGGCGGGGCGAGGGGCTCACCGACGCCGACCGCGCGCCGTGGCTGGCCCGCCTCGGCGCGCTCGTCCGCCGCCGCCTCGGGGACGGGCCGCCGACGGTCCTCGCGTGCTCGGCGCTCCGGGCGCCGTACCGCGAGGTGCTCGGGGCGGGGCGGCCGGGCGTCGTGCTCGCCTGGCTCGACGTGCCGCCCGACGTCCTCGCCGACCGGCTGACTGACCGCGAAGGCCACGTGGCGGGGGCGGACCTGCTCCCCAGCCAACTCGCCACGCTCGAAGCGCCCGCCGGCGCGCTCCGCCTCGACGGCACGGCCCCGGTCGCCGAGTCGGTCCGCGTGCTCCAGCGCCACGTGGAGTCTCAGACCTAACGGTATAGAGGTGAGGCTCCAGCGGCGTCTAGGAAACGGCGCGCGTGTCGACCGCCTCCTTCTGCCGGTACAGGTCGAGGTAGCTCGGGACCTCGTAGCGGTCGCCGTAGATAGCCTTCATCCGCTCCCAGCGGAGCTTGCACGCGAGCCGGAACGCCGTGTCCTCGCCGTAGCGCCGGATCGAGAACGACGTGCCCCGCGCCACGCCCGGCTCGGGGCTCCACGACACGGCGTAGACCTCGTGCGGGACGCCCCGGCGGTCCCGCTTCGTGGTCCGCGAGATGCCGACGACGCCGGTCGAGTTGTTCCGGTTGCGGTGGACGAGCCGCCGGCGGGGCGCCGGTGGCGGCAGTTGGTCGACCTCGCTCTCGAGCGTCTCTCGGTAGGCGAGGGCGGCGTCGAAGGCGGGCTCCGGGCCGCCCAGCTTGCGGTCGGAAAACAGGCGCGAGTACGTCCGCCCGTGGCGGTAGACGCGGACCTGCCAGCCGTGGGTCGAGTCGGAGTCGATGCGGATGATGCCTTTGGCGCGGGGCATGGGGTCGGGTGTGAGCTCGGCCGGCGCTCGAGGAGCGAGCACCCCGATAAACTAGGGGGTTGGCCCTGCACCACGGCCTCGTGCTCCTCCACCCCGCCCGCCGGCTCCGCCCCGCCCGCCCCTCGTCCTCGCCGCGCCGACGCTGCGCGGTGTCTCACTCGCAGAAGCGCGGGGCGAGGTGGCGCCGCAACCCGCCGTCCGGCGTCAGTGGTGGCGGCCCTTCCACGCGATCCGCGGGCGGAGCACGAGCGCGACCGGCAGCGTGACGAGGTAGGCCGCCATGAACGCCTCGACGCCCAGGAGGTCGCGCAGGCGGACGCGCGTCCCGGTCCGCCGGAGGACGGCGCGGAGCAAGGTGGCGTCGGCGAGCCCCTTGGCCGCCAGCGCCACCCCGCCCGCGAGCGGGGCCGCGGCGAGGGCCGCGAGCGGGAGCGCGTGCGAGACGAACAGGGCACCGTAGACCGGGTAGATCCAGCCCTTGCCCGCCAGCCCGCCCCGCGCCCACCGCCGCCGCTGCACGTACGTCGCCGCCACGCCGTCGATGGGGAGCGTCCAGACGAGGGCGTCGGGGTCGAGGAAGAACCGGACGCGCCACGGCGTCCGCTCGGCCACGGCGCGGACGAGCACGAAGTCCTCGGTGACGGAGACGGGCAGGGCGGGGTAGCCGCCGACGGCCTCGTACGCCGCGCGCCGCACGCCCATGTTGTTGCCCATCCCCGTCGCCGGGTGCCCGGCCTCGGCCAGCCCGCTCACGGCGCCGAGCAGGAGCGACCAGTCCAGCACCTGCACGCGGTCGAACCCGTGGGCGGGGCGGGGGCGGATCTGGGCCAGCCCGCACACGACGCCGGCCTCGCCGTCCGCGAACCGCCGGGCCGTCTGCCGCGCCCATGTCGGGACCGGCGCGCAGTCGGCGTCGGTGACGAGCACGACGTCGGCCGACGTCGCCTCGATGGCCGTGTGGAGCGCCCACGCCTTGCCGCGGAGCGGCCCCTCGGGGTCAGGCACGCGGAGGTAGCGGACCGCCGGGCGGGGCGGCTCTGCTCTGCTCGCCTCGCCCGCGTCCGCCCCGCCCGCGGCGGCCGGCGCCGCCGACCGGCGCGCGTACCGGCGCACGACCGCGGCCGTCCCGTCGGCCGAGTGGTCGTCGGCGACGACGACCTCGAGGCGGTCCGGCGGGTAGTCCTGCGCGAGGAGCGCGTCGAGGCACCGCCCGATCGTGGCCTCCTCGTCGCGGGCCGCCACGACGACCGTGACCGACGGGAGCTCGGCCTCGGGCACGGCGGGCGGGGCGGGCACCGGGCGCCGCGCCCGCGCGGCCAGCCACCCCACGAAGGCGACGTAGCCCCCGGCGACGACGGCGAGCGAGGCGGCGAGGGCGCGGGGCGGGGCGGTCACGGCGCGGGCGGGAGTGCGGGAAACTGCCACCCCGCCGCGGCGAGGCGCGGGAGGGCCAGGTCGAGCGCGGCCGCGGCCCGCTCGGCCGGCGCCCCGTCGTGGAACACGGCCACGCCGCCCGGCCGCGCCAGCGCGACCGTCTCGGCGGCCAGCGCCTCCGGCGACCGCGCCAGGAAGTCGCCCGGCATGAGGTCCCACAGCACGAGCCGCCGCCCCGCCCCGCTCGCCGGTTTGCGGTCCGCGCGGCACCACCGGACGAGCCCCGGCGTCACGCGGCCGTACGGCGGGCGCACGTCGCGGACCGCCCCGCTCGCCACGTCCTCCAGCACCCGCTCGGCCCGCTCGAAGCCGGCCCGGACGCGCGCCGGCGCCGCCCGCCACGCGCTCACGTGGTCCCACCCGTGGTTGCCCACGCGGTGCCCGGCCTCGACGATCTGGCGGACGAGGGCGGGGTGGCGCGCGGCGGCCGGCCCCGACAGGAAAAAGACGGCGCGCGCGTCGTGCCGGGCCAGCGCGTCCAGCCAGCGCGGCGTGCCCTCGGGGTCCGGCCCGTCGTCGACCGTGAGGTAGAGGCGCGGCCGCCCCGCCCGCCGCTCGGGGCCGCGGACGACGGCGCCCGGCACGAGCGGGCCGAGCGCGCGGGGGAGCAGCGAGTCGCGGGCGCGCTGGACGGTCACCGGGCGGGGTGGGGGAGGAGCGGGGCGGGGCCGCAAGATCCGACCGCCCCGCCCGGCGTGCGCAGGCGACGGGGCGCGGGCGGGCACGGCGGCTACTGCGGGACGGCCCGGCCCTTCCACTCGAACCCGCCGAGCGGCCCCAGGACGGCGACGAGGAGCGAGTGCGGGGCGTGGAGGACGAGGTGGAGCGGGTACGCCGGCAGCAGCCCGCGCTGCCCGAACCGCCGCGCGGCCGGGACCAGCACCGCGAGCTCGGCCGCCGCTTTGACCGCGAGCGCCGCCGCCACCCAGGGCCAGAACGACGGCACGACCACGAGGGCGAGGAACGACGCCGTCAGCGCCGCGAAAAAGGCGACGAGAGCCAGCAGCATCCGCTGGAGCCGCCACGGGTAGTGCGCCCCCTTCGACGCCCACCGCTTCCGCTGGTGCACGAACGCGCGGACGTTCCGCACGGGGTCGGTCAGGACCACGGCGCCCGGGTCGGCGCAGAAGCGGACGTCGAGCGGCGTCCCGTACGCGATCTTCTGCATGAGGAGCTCGTCGTCCCCGCTCGTCACGTGGTCGATCCCCGAGAAGCCGCCGAGCGCCACGAACGTCTCGCGCCGGTAGCCCACGTTCGCCCCGTTCGCGAGGTGCGGCTGCTCGGCCCCGATCGCGCCGGCCCCGCACGCCATGACCCCGAAAAAGTCCAGCGCCTGGACCCGCTCGAACAGCCCGTCGCCCGGCGCCAGCCGGTAGGCCACCGGGCCGGACACGAACGCCACTTCCGGCCCCTCGAACTGCGCCGCGAGCGCCCGCGCCCAGCCGCGCGGGACGACGCAGTCGGCGTCGGTCGTGAGGATGATCTCGCCGCGCGCGTGCTCGATGGCCTTCTCGATCGCCCGCTTTTTGTGCGCCCGGTCGCGCCGCCGGTTCTCGGGGATCTGCACGAGCCGGAGCCGCCCCGCCCCCTCGGACTCGGCCCACTGGTCCTCGGGGAGCTCGCCGCCGGCCACCGCGAGCGCCGGCGCGAGCGCCATCCGCTCGCGGACCACGGCCGCCGTCCGGTCCGAGCTGTCGTCGTCGACGACGATGACCTCGAGCTTGTCGCGCGGGTAGTCGACGGCCAGGACCGAGTCGACGCACGGCCCGATGGTGTCCTCCTCGTCGCGGGCCGGCACCACGACGGTCACGCTGGGCAGCGCGGCGTCGGGCGGGGCGGCCAGCGCGTCCGTCTCGCGCGCGGCGCGGGCGAACCCGCGCGCCCACACCCCGAGGCGCCAGGCGTAGGCCAGCGCCAGCGCCACGAGCAGGAGGCCGGCCACCGTCACGCGGCGACGCGGCCCCGTGCCGCCACCCCGCCCACACGTTCCGCCTCGCGCGCAGCCACGCGAAGCCGGAGCAGGAATGGCACGCCGGCGAGGGCGGGGAGGACCAAGTTGAGGGCGAACAGGGCCAGCGACGCGTCGAGCGCCGCCGCCGGCGCCACGCCGTAGGCGCCGAGAAAGAACACGGCGGCCCCCTCGCGCACGCCCAGGTCGCCCAGCGTCACCTGGGGCACGGCGCTCTTGGCGAAAAAGACGAGGGCCACGCCCAGCGCCACCCCGCCCAGCGCGGCGCCGGGGTCCACGGCCCGCACGAGGAGCACGAACTGGGTCGAGAACACGAGGTAGCGGAGCCCCGAGAGCGCGAGCAGCGTGACCGACTCCTCGCGCGGGATCCGGTCGAACGCCGCGACCGCCCGCCGCACGGGCTCGAACGGGAGCACGGCCGAGAGCGCCGCCCGCGCGACCGACGGGAACGCGATCGCGACCACAAGCGCCCCGGCCCCCAGCGCGCCCACGCCGACGACGGCCGGCCAGAGCGGCGACGGCGCTACGGCGTCGCGGAGGTACGGCCCCAGCGCGGCCAGCCCGCCCACGAGGCACGCCGCGAGCGTCGCCATCCGCTCGCCGAACGTGAGCGCCGCCGAGGCGCCGGGCGGGACCGCCCGGAGGTAGACCGCGCGGCCCACGTAGTCGCCCACGCGGCCCGGCGTGAGCAGCCCGAGCGGGTACGATCCCACGACGGCCCGCAGCGCGTCGCGGTGCCGGACCTCGGGCGCCAGCCGCCGCACGAGCCGCCCCCATCGGTAGGCCTCCAGTCCCACGTTGACGGGCACGAGCGCGAGCGCCGCGAGCGCCCACCCCCACTCGGCGTCGGCGAACGCCCGCCACACGTTGGCGGGGTGGGCCAGGCGCACGAGCACGGCGACGGCGACGACGGCGAGCACGCCCTTCAGGGCGAACAACCAGCGAGGGGCTCGGGGCACGGGGGGACGGGCGGCCAAGAAAGGGGCGCCCAAAAGGTAGGGCGCGGGCGGGGCGGCCACGCCGAAGAGCCGGTGCGGATGGGAAAGTGGAAAGTGGAGCGCGCGGGCGGGGTGGCGCCGTTTTGTTCCGCCCCGCCCAGACGGGGCCGTAGAAGGCGGCGCCGAGCCCGAGCCAGGGCAGCGGCAGTCCCCCTCCTGGACACCGCGAAGCGACGGCGCAGCCAGGAGGGGCTAGGGGTGGTGGACGACGAGGGCGGGGTGGTCGGAGACAGAGGCCGCCCCGCCCGACGCCGCCCCGCCCACCGATGGCGTCCGTAGGGATTCGTAGGGACACGACTTGTCGTGTCCGACGCGGGCGGGGCGGTTCCCATCGGCACCGCCCCGCCCGGAGGCGGCACGGGCGGGGTGGTGCCCATGCCCGCGCCCCCGGCCCGACGAGCCACCCCGCCCTCGCGTTCTGCGGGCGGGGCGGGCATCTTCTGCTCGCCGCTCGCCGCCCTACCGGAACAGCGGCCGCACGTCGCGGAGGTCGTACGTCACCTGGAGCGAGGCGGCCGTCACCCCGCCCGGGCCGACGCCGAGCACGCCGCCGAGCAACATGCGCCCCGCTCGGAGGTCGACGAGCGAGAGCCCCAGCGCCAGCGACGGGCGGAGCGGGGCGTGGCCGTCAGCGGCGGCCTCCGCCCGCTCCTCGAACGAGACGGACGCCTCGAACTGGTCGAACACGTCGTCGTAGACGTTGCCCAGGTAGCCCATGACGAGCGCGTCGACGCCGTAGAGCCCGAGCGCGTCGAGGACCGGGAGCCGCACGCCGGCCCCGACCGCGACGAGGTCCCGGCCCGTCAGCCGGTCCTGGCGGAAGGCCGTCGCCACGCGGTCGTCGAGGACGGGGAGGTAGAAAAACGGAATCGCGCCGTCCCCGTCGTCGTCCACCCTCCGCGTGAGCACGCCGATCCCGCGGACCACGACGGCCGCCCGGCCGCCGAGCGGGACGTAGGTCGTGGCCGAGGCCGACAGCCGGTTCAACTGGAGGTCCGACCCGTCGAGGGCCACGAACCGCCGGGCCTCGACCAGCGCAAACGTGCCCGAGCGCGTGTACCCCGGGTCGTCGCGGAGGTCGGTCGCCACGCCGACCCCGGCCGAGAGCCCGTAGCGGCTCTGATCGGCCGCCACCGCGACGGCCGCCTGCGAGGCCGGGTCGAGCGTCGAGAGCGGGATCTCGCTGTCCTCGCCGTTCACCCCGCCCGAGCGGTCGTAGAGGAACCGGAGCCCCGGCTGCACCACGAGCGCCGTTGTGCGGAACGGGTAGAGGCCCACGCGGCCCTCGATGCTCACCGCGTCGTGCGAGAGGTACAGCTCGTTGGCGGTCAGCGTGTTCGGCCCGAGCCCGTAGTACCGCCGCCGGCCCGTCGTCGACCCCGAGGCCGCGACCAGGCCGTAGACGCGGCTGTGGTACGGGTCGCCCGTGAACACAGCGACGGTAGCGTCCTGGTAGCGCGCCTGGAGCCGGGTGTCCACGGCGATCTGGCTGCCCGCCCACCCCGCGTTCTCGACCGTCGCCCCGACGGCGACGCCGAGCCCGAAGTTGGCCGAGTAGAGCGGCGAGAGGCGCGGCTGGACCTGAACGCCGGGGCCGGCCGCGCTCCGCCCCGCCCCGCTCGGCGCGTCCATCGAGTCGGCGGGCGGGGCGGGCGCGTGGAGGAGGACGCCGAGGAGGAGGACGAGGGCGGTGGGCACGGGCGGGCGGGGTGGGGCGGGTACAGGGTACGGGGTACGAGGGCCGCCCCGCCCGCCTCGGCCGTTCCTGTCCGACGCCGACGCTGTAGCGGCGTTGCATGCAACGCCGTGTCAGAATTGACCGCCGGGGCGGGGCGGGTGCACGCCGTCGCCCGGGCAGGGTGGGCGCGCTCCGGTGCGTGGGCGGGGCGGCCGTCGTCCTGGACCCTCCCGCCCCTGGCCGCCCCGCCCGTCTCCCGGCGAGCGGGGCGGAGGCGACGCGCCCGGTATCTTCGGCGCTCCCTACCCCGCCCCTGCATGACCGTCCTCGTCGTCGGCGGCGGCGGCCGCGAGCACGCGCTCGTCTGGTCGCTCGCCCAGAGCCCCCGCCGCCCCCGCCTCCTGTGCGCGCCCGGCAACCCCGGCACCGCCGTCTGGGCCGAAAACGTGGCCGTCGGCGTGGACGACCTCGACGGCCTCGTCGCGCTCGCGCTGGCCCGGGCGGCCGACCTCGTCGTGGTCGGCCCCGAGGGGCCGCTCGTGGGCGGGCTGGCCGACCGGCTCGCCGAGGCCGGCGTGGCCGTCGTCGGGCCGAGCGCGGCGGCGGCGCGGCTGGAAGGCTCGAAGGCGTTCGCCAAAGACGCGATGGCGCGGTGGAACGTGCCCACGGCCGCGTCGGGGACGTTCGGGCCGGGCGCCGCCGACGAGGCCCGCGCCTACGTCGACGGCCACGCGCTCCCGGTCGTGCTCAAGGCCGACGGGCTCGCGGCGGGCAAGGGCGTCGTCGTGGCCGAGACGCGCGAGGCTGCGCGCGGGGCGCTCGCCGCCCTCCTCGAAGGCGGGGCGTTCGGGGCGGCCGGCTCGACGGTCGTCGTGGAGGAGTTTCTGGAGGGCGAGGAGGCCAGCGTGTTCGTCCTCACCGACGGCGACGACTACGTGGTCCTCCCGGCGGCCCAGGACCACAAGCGGATCGGCGAGGGCGACACCGGCCCGAACACGGGTGGCATGGGCGCCTACGCGCCGGCGCCCGTCGTCACGCCCGATGTGCTGGACGAGGTCGAGCGCCGGATCGTTCGCCCGGTCTTGGACGGGATGCGGGCCGAGGGCTGCGCCTACCGCGGCGTCCTCTACGTGGGCTTGATGATGACCGCCGACGGCCCGTCCGTCATCGAGTTCAACTGCCGGTTTGGGGACCCCGAGGCGCAGGTGGTCCTGCCGCTCCTGGCGTCGGACCCGCTCGACCTGTTCGAGGCCGCCGCGCAGGGCCGCCTGGGCGGCGTCGAGGTCGAGACGACGGGCGGGGCGGCGGCGTGCGTGGTCCTGGCCTCGGACGGCTACCCCGGCGCCTACGGGGTGGGCCGCGTGATCGACGGTGCCGAGCGCCCGCACGACGAGGCCCTCGTGTTCCAGGCGGGGACGGCCCGCGACGTGGCCGGCAACCTCGTCACGGCCGGCGGCCGCGTGCTCGGCGTGACCGGGCGGGGCGGCACGCTCGGCGACGCCCTCGACGCCGCCTACGCCGCCGCGGACGCGCTCGGCTTCGAGGGCAAAACGCTCCGCCGCGACATCGGCCAGAAGGGGCTCGCGCGCCTCGCCGGGTGACCGCCGCCCGCCCCGCCCGCCGCCTCACCGCCCCGCCCCGACGTGGCGGAGCCGGGGCGGGGCGGCTCCCGCTCGCCCTCGCCGTCGTGCTCGCCGCCTGCGCGCCCGCCCCGCCCGCCGGCCCAGGAGCCGCCGCCCCAGACGCTGCCGCCCCGCCCGGACTCTTCGGGGATGCCCGCGCGCTCGCCGTCGGCGGCGGCGCGCTCTGGGTCGTCGACGGCGCCGAGTCGGCCGTCGTAGCCCTCACCCCGGACGGCCGCGTCGTCGGAATTTTGGGCGGGGCGGGGACCGGCGACGGCGCGCTCCTCGACCCGACCGACGTGGACCCGACCAACGGGCAGGCCGTGTTCGTGGCCGACCCGGGCTCGGGCACCGTCACGCACTTTACGGCCACAGGGCGGGCCGCCGAGACCGTCGCCGTGCCCGACGTGGATCCTGCGCGGGCGGGGCGGGCCGTTGGCCCCGCCCTCCGCGACCTCCCGCGCGGACGCCCGACGGCCGTCGCGGCGGCGCCCGACGGCGCGCTCTACGTGGTCGAGGCCGGGCGCGGCGTGGTCCTCCGCCTAAACGCCCAGCGCGGCGTCGAGCGCGTGCTCGGCGGACCGGCCGCCGGCGAGGCTGCGCTGCGCGCCCCGGTCGGCCTCGCCGTCGGCGGCGACGGCACGCTCTACGTCGCCGACCGCGGGCGGGGCGGCGTCCAGGCGTTCGACCCGTTCGGGGCACCGGGCCGGTTCCTTCCGGCGCCCGACGGCGGGCCGGTGGCCGTCGGCGTGGCCGGCGACTCGGTCGTCGTGGTGTCGCCGCGCGCCGTCGCCGTGTGGGGGCGGGGCGGCGAGCCGCGCGTGCTGCCCTGGGCCGGCGCCGCCCCGCTCGTGGACGCGGCGCTCGTCGCGGGCGGGGTGGTCGGGCTGACGCGGACCGCCCTCGTGCGCGTGGGCGGGTAGGCGCCGCGCCGCCCGCGCTGGCGCCGTAGGGGCGGGGCGGGCGGGGTGGTCCAGGACGACGGCCGCCCCGCCCGGATGACGGCGCACCCGCCCCGCCTCGGCGGTCGATTCCAGCCCGGCGTTGCATGCAACGCCGCTACGGCGTCGGGCAGGAACGGGCGGGGTGGGCGGGGCGGCCGTCCACCCCGAACCCTGAACCCCGCCCCGCCCCGCGCAGGGCACGCCGGGTCGGATTGCCGCCCCGCCCCGGCCGACGCTAGGTTCCGGCCCCTGCCGCCGCCCCGCCCGACGTCCGCTACCTCCTCGACGCCCGCGCCCGGGCCTGCTCTGCTGAGGTGCGCCCTCGTCCTGCTCTGCCTCGCCGCCGCGGCGCCCGCGTCTGCCCAGACGGGCGGGGCGGCCGTCCGCCGCGACACGTTCGCGCTGGCGGCGGGTCAGACGGCGGCGCAGCTCCGCGCACGGCCGCTGCCTGGCACGGCGACGGCCGCCGTCTTCCGCGACACGGCGTTCGTGGCCCTCGACGCCGACGCGTTCTCGGTCGACGCGGCGGGGCGGTTCGCGCTCGCCGAAGCGCCCGAGGCGCTCGTCGTCGTCGCCGTGGCGTACCGCGTGCTCGACGCGCCCGGGCCGGTCCGCGCGCGGCTGCCGCCGGCCGACTCGCTCCGCGCGCTCTACGCGCCGGACACGACGCGGGCGGGGCGGACGGAGCCGAGCACGGCGGCGGCGCGGCCCCCGCCCGCCATCCGCACGCGGGGGTCGATCACGCGCGGCGTCGTGGCCGGGTCGAACCGCGACGTGTCGGTCACATCTGGGCTCCGGCTCGCGCTCGACGGCGACGTCGCGCCCGGCGTCGCGCTCCGCGCCGCGCTCACCGACGAGGACACGCCGATCCTCCCCGAGGGGACCACGCAGCAGCTTTCGGACCTCGACCGGGTCTACATCGAGGTCGACGGCCCCGGCGTCCGCGCGCGGCTGGGCGACGTGGACCTCGCGCTCGGCGGGACGGCCTTCGCCCCGCTCGAACGTCAGGTGCAGGGGGCGCTCGTTGAGGCGACCGTGCCCGCGTTCGGACTCGTCGCCGGCGGCCGCGTGGTGGCGTCGGGGTCGGCCACGCGCGGCCTGTTTAGGAGCCAGGACGTCGCGGCGGTCGAGGGCGTGCAAGGGCCGTACCGGCTCGACGGGCGGGGCGGCGAGGCGTTCGTGGTCGTGGTGCCGGGGTCGGAGCGCGTCTACCTCGACGGCCGGCTCCTCCGGCGCGGCGCGGGCGCCGACTACACGGTCGACTACGGGACGGGCGAGCTCAGGTTCACGCCCACGCACCTCATCACGGCCGAGCGCCGGATCACGGTCGACTTCGAGTACACGGCGGGCGGGGCGGGGCGGACGCTCGCGGTCGGCGGCGCGGACCTCGCCCTCGTCCCCGACGCCGCCGGCGTGGGCCGCGTGCGGCTGGGCGCCCGCGTGCTCCGCGAGGCCGACGGCGCCGGCTTTGCCGAGTCGCTGGGGCTCACGCCGGCCGAAGTCGCCCAACTCCGCGCCGCCGGCACCGACGACGTGCTCGTGTCGGGCGCCCAGCGCGTGCCGACGTTCGACGCGCAGAGCCCGTTCGTCCTCTACACGACCCGCGACACGGTCGTCGCCGGCGAGCCGGTCCAGATCTTCGTGCCGGCCGCCCCGCCCGACACCGCGTTTTTCCGCGTCCGCTTTTCGCGCGTGGCGCCCGGCGCCGGCACGTACCGCCGCGCGAACCGGGTGCCGGGCGTGGTGCAGGCCCGGAACGGCGTGGTGTACGAGTACGTCGGGCCGGGCCGCGGCGACGCCCTCCCCGCCCGCGTCCTGCCGCGCCCGACGTCGCGGACGCTCCTCGACCTGACGGCCGCGGCCGACGTGCTCCCGGGGCTGGAGGCGTTCGGCGAGGTCGCCCGCTCGGTCGACGACGCGAACACGCTGGCGCCCGGGGGCGGGGCGGGCGCCGGGGCCTACGAGGTCGGGCTGCGGCTCGCGCCCCGCGACGTCGGCGGCGGCGCGCTCTCCGGGACGCTCCGCCACCGCGCCCGCGCCGACGCGTTCCGCCCGCTCGACCGCGTCCGCGGCGTCGACTTTAACCGGCGGTGGAACCTGGCCCGCGCGGGGACCCCGTTCGGGTCGGCGCTCGACACGCTGGGCGAGACCGTGACCGAGGCCGCCGTGCGGTGGGCGGTCGCGGGCGGGGCGGCCGAGGCCGAGGCGGGGCGGCTCGCGCTGGGCGGGTTCCGGTCCGACCGCGGCGCGCTGGGCGTCCGGCTGGGGCAGACCGAGCCCGGGCCGCTCGGGCTGGACCTCGACCTCCGTCTGGCCGGCGCGCGCTCGGGCGGGGCGGGCGCGCTCGCCGAGCGGCTGGGGACCGGCTTTTTCCGCGAGGGCCGCGCGCTCGTCTCGCGCGCGGTCGGGCCGCTCACGCCGTCGGTCGCCGTCAAGCACGAGCGCCGCGAGCAGGGCGGGGAGGGCGCCGCCCCGCCCGCGGGTCCGCTCCTCCAGGACTCGCTGCTCGCGGCGAGCTACGGGTTCTGGGCCGTCCGCCCCGCCCTCTCCGCGACGTTTCCCGGCCTCGACGCGGCGGCGTCCGTCGAGCTCCGGCAGGAGTCGGAGCCGTTGGGGCCGCGGGGCGGGGCGGCCCCGCTCGCCGACGCGGCGCGCGCTCTGACGGTCGAGACGACGGCGCGTGCGCGCCGCGGGACCGCCCAGGCCGACGTCCGCGTGGCGTACCGCCGCAAGCGGTACCGGAGCGAGTTCGGGGCACTGGGGCGCGAGGACGCCCAGTCGGTCGCCGTGCGGCTGGGCGCGCGGGCCGCCCCGCTCCGCCAGGCCGTCCGCCTCCGGGCCGTCTACGACGCGCTGACGGAGCGCTCGCCGATCCGCCAGGAGACCTACGTGCTCGTCGGCGCCGACCTGGGCGAGTTCGTCTGGCGCGACGGCGGGGGCGAGCCGCGCGCGGGCGAGCCCGACGGCGTGGCCCAGGTCGACGAGTTCTTTCCCGAGACGACGCCGCTCGAAGGCGAGTACCTGCGGACGTTCGTGCCCAGCCCCGAGCTCGTCCCGACCGTCGGCGTGGGCCTCGACGTGCGGCTCGACGTCGAGCCCGGCCGGCTCGCGTCGGGCGACGGCCTCGCCGCCCGCGTCGCCCGCGCCGTCGCCCTGCGGACGACGCTGGACGTCGACGAGCGGACGCGGAACCCGGACGTCCTGGCGGTCCTCCTGCTCGCGCCGGGCGCGCTCCAGCAGACGGGCGGGGCGGAGGCGGGGACGGTCAACGGGCGGTTCCGCGTCGAGCAGGAGCTCGTCCTGTTCCCCGACCGCCCGGGCGCGGGCGGCCGCCTCGTGGCCGAGCACGCGCGGTCGACGTCGCAGCTGGCCGTCGGGCTAGAGCGCCGGCTCGTGCAGGCGCTCCGAGCCGAGGCGACGGCCCAACTCCACCCCGCCCTCCGCGCGCGCGTCGAGGCGGCGTGGACCCGGCGGCAGACGCTGAGCGAGGCGTTCGCGAGCCGGACGTTCGACCTCCGCGGCGTGTCCGCCGAGCCGTCCGTCGTGTGGACGCCGACGCGCGCGCTCGCCGTCACCCTCGCGCCCGTCCTCGCCGATCGGACCGACGCGCTCGCGCCGGCCGACCGCCCGAGCGGGGCGGCCGTCGTCCGCGTGCCCGTCGAGGCGCGGCTCACGCGGGCGGGGCGGCTCTCGGTCGCCGTCCGCGCCGAGCGCGCCGACGTCCGGCTGCGGGGCGAGGCGCCGGCCGGGCTCGCGCTCTTCGAGCTGACTGAAGGCCGCGGCCCGGGCACGTCGTACCTCTGGGGCGCCGACGCCCAGGTCGGGCTCAGCGACGCGCTCCGCGCCACGCTCCGCTACGACGGCCGCGCCCCGGCCGACGCGCCGGTCGTGCAGACAGTCCGCCTGGAGCTGTCGGCGACGTTTTGAGGGACTGGGGACTGGGGACTGGGGACTGGGGACTGGGGACTGGGGACTGGGGACTGGGGACTGGGGACTGGGGACTGGGGACTGGGGACTGGCAAGATGACCGGCCCGCCCTTGGTGTGGAGGGCGGGGCGGGGGAGTTGTCCCCGAGTTGTCCACCCCGCCCTCGGGTCTGCCCATCCCTAAACCCCCAGTCCCCAGTCCTGCGAGCGGAGCGAGCCCCCGAATTCGCCCCGGTCTCAAAACCCGCGGGCGGGGCGGCGGGTAGTCTGCCGTGCTCCACCCACGACCGCCCCGCCGATGGCCACCGACACGACCACGATCGAAGACCAGCTCCGCGCCCTCGTCCGGCTCCAGACGATCGACTCCAAGATCGACCAGCTCACGAAGCTCCGCGGCGACCTCCCCGACGAGATCCGCGACCTCGAAGACGAGCGGACCGGGCTCCAGACGCGGCTCGGCCAGATCGACCAGGACAAGAAGGAGGCCGACGTCCAGAAAAAGAAGCTCAAGCTGGACATCGCCGAGAGCGAGGGGCTCATCCGCAAGTACGAGGAGCAGCAGCTCCAGGTGCGCAACAACCGCGAGTACGACGCGCTCACCAAGGAGATCGAGGCGCACCGCCAGCGGATCCAGAACGCCTACGAGGAGATCGAGCGCTACGAGAACCTCGACATCGAGAGCGAGGGCACCGTCGAGGGCGCCGACGACGAGCTCTCCGAGCTCGACGCGCGGATCCGCGAAAAGCAGGCCGAGCTCGAGCAGGTGGTCAAGGAGACGAAGGCGGAGCAGGACGTGTACGAGACGGAGCGGGCCGAGGCCGCCGAGGCCATCGACGCCCGCTACCTCCGCGCCTACGAGCGCCTGCGCACGCGCGTCCGCGACGGCCGCGCCGTGGTCCCCATCGAGCGCGGCGCGGCGGCCGGCTACACGGTCCCCCCGCAGCGCCAGGTCGAGGTCCGCCAGCGCGACCGGATCATCGTCTCCGAGCACGACGGGCGGATCATCGTGGACACGGCGCTCTTCGAGGAGGCCGCGGCCTAGCACGCCCGCCCCGCCCGGGCCGGACGACGCACGCCGAGCGGGCGCCTGCACACCGCGGGCGCCCGCTCGTACGTTAGGGGCACGCGTCGGCCGGGCCGCCGCCTCGGGCCGGGCCGCGTGCGGCGCACGCCCGGGGAGGAACGTCCGGACACCGCAGGGCACTGTGCTTCCTAACGGGAAGGCGCCCGCCCCGCCCCGGCCTGCTTCGGCAGACGGGCGGGGTGGCGCGACGGCACGTGCAACAGAGAACAGACCAGCCGATGGCCCGGGCCGCTCGCGGCGCGCGGCACAGGTGATGGGTGAAACGGTGGGGTAAGAGCCCACCAGCGCGGCCGGCGACGGCCGCGGCTAGGCAAACCCCACGGGGTGCAAGGCCACACAGCGTCCGCCCCGCCCGACCCGACCGCCCGCGGTCGGGGCCGAGCGGGAAAGGGTGCCCGCCCGAGGACGCGGGTAGGCCGCTCGAGGCCGCCGGCGACGGCGGTCCCAGATAGATGGCGGCCCAGGGCGGCGGTGGCGACGGCCGCCGCCCGGACAGAATCCGGCGTACAGGCCGGCGCGCGTCGCACATCGGGGTCCCGCTCGCACCGAGCGGGACCCCGCTTTTTTTGCCGCCCCGCCCGAGCGGGGAGGTCCGCTCCCGAGGGCGGGGCGGGGTGGCGGGCCACAAAAAAAGGCCGCGCCCCTGACGGGCGCGGCCTTGCAGGCGAAGGCGCGGGGCCTACTGGTCGGCCGGCGGCAGCTCCGCGCCGGGGCGGACATCGGGGTTCATCGGCGTGGCCGGGTCCGCGACCGGGGCCTCGGGGAGCGGCGCGTCGATGGGGGCCGGGGCCACGGGCAGCTCGCCGGCCCGCTCCTGGAGGATGCTCTCGCCGGCGCCGCCCACGCGCGGGATGAAGAACGTCGTGATGACGCAGAGGACGAGGAAGGTGGCCCCGAGGCTCCACGTGGCCCGCTCGAGAAAGTCGGGCGCCTGGCGCGCGCCGAGGATCTGCGTCGTCTGTCCGCCCGAGGCGATGCCGGCCAGTCCGCCGCCTTTCCCGCTCTGAAGCAGGACGACGAGCGCCATCAGCAGCGCGACGAGGAGGATGACGGCGACGAGGATGTAAAAGAAAGTCATGGGTCCGGGGCGGAGCGGGATCCAAGCTAGCCCGTCCCGCCCGCTCGCGGCAACGGGCGGGGCGGGGGCGGCGCGCAATCCCCAGTGAAGACCGCCCCGCCCGCTTCTGCGAGGCGCAGGCGAGGCGGGCGGGGTGGCTATGTGTCGCGGCGGCGGGCGGCGGCGAGAAGCAGCGCCAGGGACGTCTTGGCGTCGAGGATCTCGCCGCTTTCGGCGCGGCGGACGGCCTCGTCGAACGGGAGGCGGACGACCTCCAGGAACTCATCGTCGTCGCCCCCGCGCTCGCCCTCGGAGAGCGACTCGGCCAGGAACAGGTGGATGGTCTCGGAGCTGTAGCCGATGCCCGGGAACGTCCGCCCGAGCGCCGTCCACGCCGCCGCGGTCAGCCCGGTCTCCTCCTCCAGCTCCCGCTGCGCCACGTCGAGCGGCGACTCGCCGTCGCGGTCGAACTTCCCCGCCGGCACCTCGAGGAACTCGCGGCGGGGCGGGTACCGGAACTGGCGGACCAGGACCACGCGGCCCTCGCCGTCAATCGCCACCACGGCCGATGCGCCGGGGTGTTTGATCCACTCGCGGACCGACGTGGCGCCGTCGGGGAGTCGGACCTCGTCGCGGCGGACGTGGAGGAGCGTGCCGTCGTAGACGGGCTCGGACGAGATGGTTTCCTCGGTGAGGGACATGGGGAGCGGGGGCGGAAGGGGCCGCAAGATCCCACCGCCCCGCCCGCAGAACGCGAGGGCGGGGTGGCCGTCGTAGCGGCGTTGCACGCAACGCCGTCGGGCGACGCCGTTGGGCGGTGCCGTTGGGCGGTGCCGTCAGGCGGGGCGGGGCATGCGGGCAGGGGGGCGCTGTTTAGGACCGCCCCGCCCGCCCCGGAGACGACGAGTCGTGTCCCTACGGGTGCCTGTCGTTGGGCGGAGCGGCGTCGGGCTGAACCGCCCCGCCCGCCCGACAACCACCCCTAGCCCCTCCTGACCAGGAGGGGAACTGCCGCCGCCTTTCGTGGGCCTCGGCGACTTCCATGACCGCCCCGCCCAGATGCGGGCGGGCGGGGCGGAACAAAACCGCCGCCGCCCCGCCCGTGCGCGCCTTTTCCCTTTTCCCTTTTCCCTTTTCCCTTTTCCCTTTTCCCTTTTCCCTTTTCCCTTTTCCCTACAGCCCCACCGCCAGGCCCACGTGCACCTTGCCGCGGCCGAGCGGGACGTCCGGGCTGAGCGCGTAGCTCACCGAGGCGAGCCCGAGCCCGGTCCGCACGCGGACGCCCAGGCCGTAGCCGGGGAGCACGCGCGTCTCGGGCGGGGCGGCGCCGAGGGCGGGGCGGTCGACGTAGCCCAGGTCGAAAAAGGCAACGCCGTAGGAGTCGGCGTCGAACAGGAGCCGGTACTCGGCGAGCAGGCGGCCGACGGCGCGGCCGCGGAACGCCTCCTCGTCGTAGCCGCGGAGCGTGGCCGCGCCGCCGATGCGGAACAGGTCGCCCTCGTCGAGCCCGTCGGGCGCCTCGGCGGTCGGCGTGCCGCCCTGGACCACGCGGGCGTCGAGGCCGAGGACCGCCACCTGCCGCGCGAACGTGGGCAGGTAGCCGCGGACGGCCGCGTCCAGCCGACGCCGCGCCCGCGCCTCCAGGACGACCGTCGGGTCCGTGGACGCCGCGCGGGGCCGGCCCTGCTCGGCGTAGAGCCGGAGGGCTAGGCCGCGGCGCGGGTTGCGCGGGGCGTCGAGCCGGTCGAGCGTCACGCCGGCGCCGACGTAGAGCGCGTCCGACCGGCGAACCACCGCCCCGCCCGCGAGGGCCGAGTCCGCGACGACGCCGGGGCGGACGGTCTCGGCGGTGAGGCCGGCGACGAGCGAGAGGCCGGGGGCGAGCGCGTAGCCCAGCTCGGCCGCGTAGCGCTGGCGCGAGAACGGGACGGGCTCGCCGCGCGACGTCCCCTCGAACCCCAGGCCGACGGCGAGCGGGGTGCCGAAGACGAACGGGTCGCGCGCGGCGACGTCCAGCGACGACGCCAGCCCGGGGTTCCGCACGAGCTCGACGTCGAGTGCGCGGCCGCCGCCGAACGGGTTCCGCAGGTTGACGCGGCCGTTCCCGACGAGCTGCCCCGGCTCGCCGTCCGAGGGCGGGAGGAAGCCCACGACGAGGTCGAACGCGCCCGGCGCCGCCTCGCGCACCGGCACCTGCACGACCACGCGGCCATCGGCCCCGCGCGCCACGACCGGCTCGCCCACCTCGTCGTAGAGCCGCGTCGCGTCGAGCACCGCGCGGACGCGGCCGAGGTCGACGTCGGCCAGCAGAGCGCCCGGCCCGACGGCCGCCACGCGCGAGGCGAACGCCCGCGACGGCCGCCGCGCGCCGACCAGCTCGACGCCGGCCACGTCGGCGGGCGCCCCCTCGTCCACGCGGACCGTGACGCGGACCGCCCCGCCCTCGCCGGCCGTGACGTCGGGGACGAGGACGGCGTCGGCGTAGCCCAGGCGGGCGAGCGCGCGGGCGGCCGCGCCCAGGTCGGCCTCGAACCGGCGGGCGGAGTAGACGGCGCCCTCGCGCGTGGCCCACCCCGCCACGAGGTCGGCGGGCGGGGCGGCCTCGGACCCCACGATCTCGACCGAGGCGACGCGGCTCACCGGACCGGCGGTGACGTAGACGTCGGCGCCGCGGACCGAGTCGACGCGGGCGGCGGCGTGGCCGCGCGCGGCGAGCGTGTCGAGCGCCGCCGCCGCCCCGCCCGCGACCGTCCACACCGAGTCGGCGCCGGCCGTGCGGACGGTCCACGCGTCCTGGGCCGCCGCGGGCGGGGCGGCCGCCGCCAGGAGCGCCGCCGAGGCCAGACGTATCTTCCAGGACACTCGCTGTTCGGCTGTGACTGCTCTCCGATTCGGACTCTTGCTCGCCGCGGGCCTTCTCGTGGCCGCCGCCCCGCCCCAACGCGCGGCGGCGCCGGCTCGGTACGCGGCCGGCGCGGTCCAGGCCGACACACTCCGCGCGCAGGTCCGCGCCGGCGAAACGCTCATCGTGGCGCTGCCCGCGAGCGTGGGCGGGGCGGAGGCGACCTACCGCGTGGTCGAGGCGCCGGCGCTGAGCTGGCTCGTCGACCGCTCGTTCATGTGGCGCACGCTGCCCAACGAGCGCGGCTCGCTCCCCGTCGTGTTCGAGCGGACCGGCGTGGCGCCCGGCGAGGTCGTCCTCCTCGTCGAGATCGTTCCCTGAAACCAGTGGGTCGGTAGGCTAGTGGGTCGGTGGGTCAGGAGAGAGACCTCGGACCGGAGTGCTCGGCTGACTCTGGTGCCCACCCCGCCCGTCAGCGGCCGCTTGGCGGAACGCCGAGCCTCCGGTTCCCCAACGTCGACGCGGGCGCTCGTGGCCTGCGAATCCAGCCGCCCCGCCCGCTCACGCTCTTCGGCGTAGGCGGGGCGGCCTCTCCCCCACCCCGCCCGTGGCATCACGATCTCAGGAGTTGGAGCGCGCGCTCGTCGCCCGCGTCGGCCCGGCCGTCGAGGAGGCGTTCCGCGAAAGCCTGCCGGCGTGGTTCGACGGAGTCCGCCGCCCGATGCCGTGGCGCGAGGGCGGGGCGGACGGCCGGCGCGACCCGTACCGCGTCTGGGTGTCCGAGGTCATGCTCCAGCAGACGCGCGTCGAGACGGCGACGCCGTACTTCGAGCGGTTCGTCGAGGCCTTCCCGACGGTCGCCGCGCTCGCGGCCGCGCCGCAGGACCGCGTGCTGAAGCTGTGGGAGGGGCTGGGCTACTACAGCCGCGCCCGCAACCTCCACCGCGCCGCCGGGGTCGTCGTGGCGGAGCATGGCGGGGCGGTGCCGGACACCGAGGCCGCGTTCCGGGCGCTCCCTGGCGTCGGCCCGTACACGGCGGCGGCCGTGCTGTCGCTCGCGTTCGGCCGCCCGCTCGCGGTCCTGGACGGCAACGTGATCCGCGTCCTCACCCGCGTCTTCGCCGTCGAGGCCGACGCCAAGGCCGGCCCGACGCGCCGCGCGCTCCAAACGCTGGCCGACCAGCTCCTCGACACGGACGACCCGGGCCGGTTCAACGAGGCCGTGATGGAACTGGGCGCCCTGCTCTGCACGCCCCGCTCCCCCAACTGCCCAAACTGCCCGCTAAACGGTGTGTGCGCGGCCTACGCCGAGGGCGCCCCGGAGCGCTACCCGGTGACGTCGAAGGCGAAGCCGGTCCCCCACCACACGGTCGTCGTCGCCGTCGCGGCGGACGGGGCGGGGCGGCTCCTCATCCAGCGCCGGCCCGAGGACGCCATGCTGGGCGGGCTCTGGGAGTTCCCCGGCGGCAAGCAGGAGCCGGGCGAGACGCTGGCCGAGACGTGCCGCCGCGAGGTCCGCGAGGAGCTGGGGGTCGAGGTCGAGGTGGGCCGCGCGCTAGCTCGCGTCGAGCACGCCTACTCGCACTTCCGCATCACGCTCCACGCCTTCCGGTGCCGGCTGGCCGGGGGCGAGCCGGTCTCGGCGTCCGGCGAGCCCATCCGCTGGGTGCAGCCGGAGAGCCTCGACGACTACGCGTTCCCGCGCGCGAACCGACGCGTGATCGAGGCGCTCCAGGCCGAGGTCCGCCAGCCGCGGCTGCTGTAGGTGGGCAGAGGTTGAGGAGTTCAGAGTTCGGGGTTCGGGAAGTGCCACCGCCCCGCCCGCAGTTTTCTCTGCCCGTCCCCTGTTCCCCGGTCCCCGTTCCCGCTCACAGAGTGGGCCTCCCCGAACCCACCGCCCCGCCCCGCCGTACGCGGCGCATGCAAACGCTCATCGAGCTCCTCCCGCTCCTCGCCGTCGCCGCGTACTACCTGCTCCGCGGCCGGCAGCGGGCGAACGCGAAGCGCGCCCCGGAGCAGATGCAGGAGGCCGAGGGCGAGCGGGCGCCGACGCCGTTCCAGTCGTTCATGCTGCAGATGGAGGAGGCGCTGGCCGAGGCCGCCGGCGAGCCCGAAGGCCCGCGCGGCCCCGGCACGCCGCCCGTGTCGGAGCGCGAGCCCATCGCCGTCGAGGTCGACCGCGCCGCCCCGCCCTCGCCCCTGCCCGTCCCGCCGCTCCGCCCGGCCGCGCCGACGCCGGAGTTCTCGGCCGTCCGCGGCTCGTTCAGCGGCGCGTCCCCGGTCGACCACGAGGCGCACGGGTTCGGGACGTCGAGCCCGTTCTCCGAGGAGCGGTTCGAGCGGGGCGGCGCCCCGGCGTCCGGCGCCGCCCGTCGGCGCCACGACCCGCACGGCCTCCGCCCCTCCCCGCCGGAAGCCCAGTCGGCACGGCGGGCGGGGCGGCCGGACTGGCGCGCGCGGCTCCGCGACCCGCAGGCGGCGCGCGACGCGTTCGTGCTCCAGACGCTGTTCGGCCCGCGCGGCGGGCGCCACCCCGCCCCTGAAAGGCGCGGGCGGGGCTAGACGGCCGGGTCGTCCATCCGCGCCCCCCTTTTTTTGAAGACGGACGCGCCGATGGCTCCGGCAATCGCGCCCACGACGGCGCCGATGACGACGGCCACCACGATGCCGACGGCCGGGTTGCCCGTGAACCCCGACATCATCTCTATCTGCTGGTCCACCTGCGCGGGGTCGCCCCCCTGCTCCAGCATCATCGAGCGCGTCCGCGCAATTTGCTCCTCGGCGCTGGGGAGGAGGTTGATCGCCTGGAGCACGAGGGTGAGGACCCCGCTCAAGACGCCGCCCAGTGCGCCCGCGCCCGCGCCGAGACCGGCGCCTGTGCCGGCCGGGACCGTCAGCGAGTACGTGCTCGTGTAGTGCCACACGGCGACGAGCGGGCCGGCGAGCGCGGCGAGACAGATGGCACACCCCCCGATCGTCTGCGCCATGAACCCGCCCGTCTGCGAGACGAACGTGAGGAGGACCGAGAGGACGGCGTAGACGGCCGCGCCGATCGCGATGGAGGGGAATTTCGTGGGCATCAGGAACGGGAGGGTGAGGGAGACAACGACGGGCGGGGCGGGCAGGCCGGCTCTTCTGTCCGGTTCGCGCTTGCCGACCGGGCGAGCAGCGCTTCGGCCAGGAAGAGCCCGGCCGTCACACCAAACAGGGCGCCCGTCGCCAGGCGCGACGCGGGCGTGTTGGCCCACACGCCGGTCGCGCCGAGGAGCCAGTCGACCGCCATCGGCAGGGCCGCCAGCGCGAGCCACCGCCCCGCCCGCACGCGGCCGAGAGCCCGGAGGCGGGGCACGAGCGGGGCGGCGACGAGTCCGCCCGCGAGGCCGGCGAGGACGCCCAGGCAGCGGTGGCACAGCGCGACCGGCCCGCCCCCGACCCACAGCGACCGCTCGGGCATCTGGTGGCACACGTGCGAGAACGCGAACCGGACGGCGGCGCCCGCCCCGCCCAGGAGCGGGGCGGCCAGGACCACGCCGAGGAGGGCCACTACGGCGACCGAGGCGAGCGCCCACGGGCGGGGCGGGGCGGGGACGAGGGGCGTCATGGCCGAAACCTACGGCGGCAGGACGGGCGCCGTGCGGTACGCTTGACGTGCTCTTAACGGCCGCTGGGGATCGCTGGGGCGAGGTGCGCGTGGAACCCTTAGCACTCTCCCTGCGAGAGTGCTACCCTCTGCATCGCGGCCCCGCCGCGCCCCTTTCGTCGCACCAACCTACAGTCCACATGGCCACATCGATCAAGCCCCTCGGCGACCGCGTCGTCGTCAAGCCCCAGGAGGCGGAGACCCAGACCGCCAGCGGCCTCTACATCCCTGACACCGCTAAGGAGAAGCCCATGCGCGGCACCGTCGTCGCCGTCGGCCCGGGCAAGGTCGAGAACGGGACGAAGGTCGACATGACCGTCTCGGAGAACGACACGGTCCTCTACGGCAAGTACGCCGGCACCGAGATCCAGCTCGACGGGGACGACGTCCTCATCATGCGCGAGTCGGACATCCTCGGCGTCGTCAACGGCTGATCGGGTTGAGGAGGTTCGGGGTCCAGGGTTCAGAGTCAACCCGCCCCGAGCCTGCGCCGGCCGCTCGGCGCACTCAACCCTGAACTCTGAACCAGACAACCACTCAACCCAACCCAATGTCTAAGCAAATCACATTCGACGCGGAAGCCCGCAACCAGCTCAAAGAGGGCGTCGACGCGCTCGCCAACGCCGTCAAGGTGACGCTCGGGCCGAAGGGCCGCAACGTCATCATCGAGAAGAAGTTCGGCGCCCCGACCGTCACCAAGGACGGTGTGACCGTCGCCAAGGAGGTCGAGCTCGAAGACAAGATCGCTAACGTCGGCGCCCAGATGGTCAAGGAGGTCGCCTCCAAGACGTCGGACGTCGCCGGTGACGGGACGACGACGGCTACCGTCCTCGCCCAGGCCATCATGAACCAGGGCCTCCGCTCGGTCAACTCGGGCGCCAACCCGATGGACCTCAAGCGCGGCATCGACAAGGCCGTCCAGGTCGTCGTCGAGAACCTTAAGAGCCTCTCGCGCGACGTCGGCGGCAAGGACGAGATCGCCCAGGTCGGGTCCATCTCGGCCAACAACGACAACGAGATCGGCGACCTTATCGCAGAGGCGATGGACAAGGTCGGCAAGGACGGCGTGATCACGGTCGAGGAGGCCAAGGGGACCGACACGTCGCTCGACACGGTCGAGGGCATGCAGTTCGACCGCGGCTACCTCAGCCCGTACTTCGTGACCGACCCCGACAACATGGAGGTCGTGCTCGAGGACGCGCTCGTGCTCGTCCACGACAAGAAGATCTCGGCGATGAAGGACCTCCTGCCCGTGCTGGAGAAGGTGGCCCAGATGGGCGCCCCGCTCCTGCTCGTGGCCGAGGACATCGACGGCGAGGCGCTCGCCACGCTCGTCGTGAACAAGCTCCGCGGCACGCTCCGCGTGGCGGCCGTGAAGGCCCCCGGCTTCGGCGACCGCCGCAAGGCCATGCTCGAGGACATCGCCGTCCTCACCGGCGGCCAGGTGCTCTCCGAGGAGAAGGGGTTCCGGCTCGAGAACGCCTCGGTCGACCTGCTTGGCCGTGCCAAGCGCGTCGTAATCACGAAGGACAACACGACGCTCGTCGACGGCGACGGCTCGGACGACGAGATCAAGGCCCGGATCAACCAGATCCGCGCTCAGACGGAGTCGACGACGTCGGACTACGACCGCGAGAAGCTCCAGGAGCGGCTCGCCAAGCTCGCCGGCGGCGTGGCCGTCCTGAAGATCGGGGCCGCGACCGAGCCCGAGATGAAGGAGAAGAAGGCCCGCGTCGAGGACGCGCTGCACGCGACCCGCGCGGCCGTCGAGGAGGGGATCGTCGCCGGTGGCGGCGTCGCCTTCATCCGTGCCCTCCCGTCGCTCGACAACGTCGACACGGACAACGAGGACCAGAAGATCGGCGTCCGCATCGTGCGCCGGGCGCTCGAGGAGCCGCTCCGCCAGATCGTCAACAACGCCGGGCTCGAGGGCTCGGTGGTCGTCCAGAAGGTGAAGGACGGCAAGGACGACTACGGGTTCAACGCCCGGACGGAGGAGTACGGCAACCTGATCGGCATGGGCGTCGTCGACCCGACGAAGGTCACGCGCACCGCGCTGGAGAACGCCGCCTCGGTGGCCAGCCTGCTGCTCACGACCCAGACGGTCGTGGTCGACAAGCCTGAGCCCGCCGAGCCCGCTATGCCCGCCGGCGGCGGGATGGGCGGCATGGGCGGCGGGATGGACTTCTAAACGTCCCCCCTCTGGCTCGCCAGGCTGGGCGGCTCCCTCCGGGGGGCCGCCCTTCTTTTTGTGCCCGCTCCGCCCCAGCCAACGCGGGCGGGGCGGTCGACGTGGGAAACCGCCCCGCCCACCGAACGACGTGGGCGGGGCGGCGTGTTAGGCGCGGCGAGCCGCGTCCTGACGGAGGCTCGGGCGGGGCGGTCGACGCCGGGTGTGTGCCCTCCTCCTTGGCCGGCTGCATCTACCGCCCCGCCCTCGTGAGGGCGAGGTGACGGTTCAAACAGGGGCCACCCCGCCCGCACTAAGCGCGGGCGGGGCGGGGCGGCACACGCGAGGCGGGAGGCTTGCGCGCTGAGGAACCCGTAGCCCTGCGTCGGCAGTCCGAGGGCGGGCAAGGGCGCGTTGGCGCGAGCCCCTTCGTGACCCCTCCCCTGCTCGCCCGGCACCTCATTCATGCCCTTCCGGCTTACCACCCTACTCCTGCTCCCGCTCGCCGCTGGCGCCGCGTCGGCACAAATCTCGACGGACCGACCGGGGTTCGGGTCCAGCCCCACTCTCGTCGACGCCGGCGTGTTCCAGGTCGAAGTCGGCGCGCCTGAAGCCACGCTGAACGGCGAGGCGGACACCTATTCCGCCCCCGTCGCCCTCCGGTACGGGGCCACGTCCGCGCTCGAAGTGCGCCTGTCCACGTCGGCGTTCGACGCGGCCGATCAGGACGGCGCGGCCTTCGATCCCGAGGTCGGCTTCCGCACCATCACGGCCGGCGTCAAGGTGGCCGTCCCCACTCGGTCGTTCGAGGTCGCCATTATCCCCGAGCTAACGGTCCCGACCGAAGGGGACGACGGCCTGACGTTCCAGCTCGACGTGCCGGTCGGGGTCCCGCTCGGTGACGTCGGCCTCACGCTTGTCCCGGGCGTGACGACGGGGAACGGGTCGACCCAGCTCAACGCTGTCGCCTCGCTCTCGCGCTCGTTCGGGGGGCCGTTGTCGGGGTACGCCGAGGTGGGGGCGTTCCCGTTCGTGGACGGCGGCGGAGACACGCCGGTCTCCGGCGGCGCGGGGCTGACGGTCCTCCTCAGCAACGACGTCCAGGTCGACGCCTTTTTCGACGCCGGCCTCACCGACGCCGCGGACGACCTCGTCGTCGGCGTCGGCCTCTCGTTCCGCCTCGACTGAGCCGCCCCGCCCGCGCCAGACGGCGGGCGGGGCGGGGCGGCGGGCGAGCTGGGGGCGGGGCGGCTAGTCGCCGTCGGGGACCGGGAACCCGCGGTCGCGCATGAGCGGGGCGATGTCGGCGTCGCGGCCGCGGAAGGCGCGGTACGCCTCGTCGGGGTCGACGGCGTTGCGGACCGCGAACAGGTGCTCGACGAGCCGGGCCGCCACGCCGGCGTCGTAGAACCCGCCCGGGGCCTCGGCGAACGCCTCGGCGGCGTCCGACGTCAGCACGTCGGCCCAGAGGTAGCCGTAGTAACCGGCCGAGTAGCCCTCGCCCGAGAACACGTGCCCGAAGTGGGGCGTCCGGTGGCGCATGACGAGCTCGGACGGCATGCCGAGTTCGGCCAGCGTCTCGCGCTCGAACGCGTCGGGGTCGACGTCGCTGGGGTCGTCGAGCGTGTGGAGCCTCAAGTCGACGAGCGACGAGGCGAGGTACTCGGTCGTCGCGAACCCCTGGTTGAACGTGGCCGCCCGGCGGATCTTCTCGACGAGGTCGTCCGGCATCGGCTCGCCCGTCTCCACGTTCACGAGGTAGGTCTCGACCACGGGGTCGGTCAGGAGCCACCGCTCCAGCAGCTGCGACTGGAACTCGGTGTAGTCGCGGACGCCCCCGTTCAGCGTCGGGTAGTCGACGTTGGAGGCCAGGAAGTGGAGGGCGTGGCCGAACTCGTGGAACAGGGTCTCGGCGTCGTCCCACGAGATGAGGACGGGCTCACCGGGGGCGCCCTGGACGAAGTTCGAGTTGTTCGAGGCCAAGACCGTCTCCGGCCCGTGAACCGTCGTGTGGCTGCGGTACGTGGTCGCCCAGGCGCCGGAGCGCTTGCCCTGGCGCGCGAACGGGTCGAGGTACCACAGGCCGATGTGCTCGCCCGTCTCGCGGTCCGTCACCTCGTAGACCGAGACGTCGGGGTGGAAGACCGGCACGCTCTCCTCGGGCACCGGCGTGAACTCGTACCCGAAGAGCTCGCCGGCCACGTAGTGCAGCGCGTCCGTCAGCTTGTCGAGCTGGAGGTACTGCTTGACCTCGTCCGAGTCGAGGGCGTAGCGGTCCTGGCGCACCTTCTCGGCGTAGTAGCGGTAGTCCCAGGGCTCGATCTCGATATCGGCGCCCTCCCGGTCCGCGACGGCCTGCATGTCGGCCACCTCCTCCTCGACGCGGGCCACGGCGGCGGGCCAGACGGCGAGGAGCAGGTCCATCGCCCGCTCGGGCGTCTTGGCCATGCGGTCTTCCAGGCGCCACGAGGCGTAGTCGTCATAGCCGAGGAGCCCGACGCGCTCGTCGCGGAGCGCGAGGATCTCGGCGATGAGCGCGTTGTTGTCGTGCTCGTCCGCGTTGTCGCCGCGGTCGTAGTAGGTCCGCCAGACGGTCTCGCGGAGGTCGCGCTCGTCGGAGTAGGTGAGGAAGGGGTCCATCGACGACCGCGTGTTCGTCACCGCGTACTCGCCGCCCCGCCCGCGCTCTTCAGCCGCCGCCGCGGCGGCGGCCACGAACGACTCGGGGAGGCCCGAGAGCTGGTCGGCGTCGAGGTAGGTCACGTAGCCCTCCTCGTCGGCCAGGACGTTGTTGCCGAACTGCGTGTAGAGCTCGGCGAGGCGCTGGTCGATGGCCGCGTAGCGCTCCTTGGCCTCGCCGTCGAGCCCCGCCCCGTTCCGCGCGAACCCGTCGTAGACGAGCTCGACGAGCCGCTGCTGGTCCGGCCGCAGGTCGAGCGTCTCGCGGGCGTCATGGACGGCGCGGACGCGGTCGAACAGGTCCTCGTTCTGCGTGATCTCCGTCGAGTACGCGGCGAGGCGCGGGGCCAGGCGGCCCTGGATCTCGCGGAACTCGGGGCTCGACAGGTTCGAGGACCAGATGCCGTAGTACGTGAACACGCGGTCGATCTCCCGCCCCGCCCGCTCCATCGCCACGATCGTGTTCTCGAACGTGGGCGGGGCGGGGTCCTGCGCGATCTGGTCGATCTCGGCGAGGTGGTCGGCCATGGCCCGATCCAGCGCCGGCTCGAGGTCGTCGAGGTCCATCCGGTCGAAGGCGGGGACGCCGCCGTAGGGGCCGGTCCACTCCTGGAGGAGCGGGTTGTCGTCGGTGGGGGCGGCGTCCGCCCCGCCCGATTGGGCGGCGGCGACGAGGGGCAAGCTCATGAGGAGGGCGGGGAGGAGAAGGCGCATGGGCGGGTCCAAAGGGCGGGGCAGAACGCGGACGGGACGCGACCGGGAAGATCGCTCGGAACGGACCGAGGGGCGGGAACGGCGCCGCCCCGCCCGTCCGTGCGCCGGGCGGGGCGGCGGCTTGGTCATAGGTTCGCACGGCGCGGGGGCTCCTGGCCGCCCCGCCCCCGTTCTCCCGCCCCGCCCCCACCCCGCCCTCCGGGATATGGACCGCCGCCTCCGCACCGTCCGCCGCTTTGCCTGGGGCGTCCTGGGCTACACCGTTCTCGTGATCCTGTGGGGCGGGTTCGTCCGCGCGTCGGGCGCCGGGGCCGGGTGCGGCGACCACTGGCCGCTGTGCAACGGCGAGCTCGTGCCGACGGCGCCGGCGCTCAACACGGTCATCGAGTTCGGGCACCGCGTCACGAGCGGGCTCGCGCTCCCGGCCGTCCTCGTGCTCGCGTGGCTCGTGTTCCGGGCGTTCCCGCGCGGAGCGGCTGTGCGGACGGTGTCCGTCGTGGCCGTCGTGTTTATGGTGCTCGAAGGCGCCATCGGCGCCGGCCTCGTCCTGTTCGAGTACGTGGCCTACAACCCGTCCATCGCGCGGGCCGCGTGGATGGCGGCCCACCTCACGAACACGTTCCTGCTCCTCGGCGCCCTCACGCTGACGGCGTGGTGGGCCGAGGGCAAGGACGTCCCCCGCCTCGACCTCTCGGCGCGGACGGCCCGCGTCGGCGCGACGCTCGCCGCCGTCCTCGTGCTGGGCGCGGGCGGGGCGGTGACGGCGCTGGGCGACACGCTGGTCCTCGGCGGCGGGCTCGACCCGGCCGAGCACCCGGTCGTGGCCGCGCTCGTGGCCGCCCGCGTGTTCCACCCGACGATGGCGTTCGTGGTCCTGGCCGTGCTCGGCGTGACAGTCGCGCTCACGCGGGCGCCCCGCCCGCGCCAGATCGGGTGGGCCGTGCTGGGCCTGTTCGTGGTCCAGATGGCGATCGGCGCGCTCAACGTGTGGCTGCTCGCGCCGGTCTGGATGCAGATCGTCCACCTGCTCGTGACGGACCTCATCTGGATCGGCCTGGTCGTCTTCGCCAGCGAGGCGCTCGCGGCGCCCGACGCCGTGGCGGAGTCGGCCGGGCGGGGCGGGGCGGCGGTCGCGGCGTAGCCCTCCGGGCGGGTACGGGGTACCGGGTACGAGGTACGGTCCGACCTGACCTCGGCGCGCGGTACCTCGTCCCGAGTCCCCTGGACCAACCTGCACGTTGCTCCAGGCCGCCCACGCCCCGCCCCCAGGCGCCCTTTCCGCCTTCCTTATTCCGCGTTCCACCTTCGACATGTGCCTGCTGCTGTTCGCGCTCGACGCCCACCCGCGGCACCGGCTCGTCGTGGCCGCCAACCGCGACGAGTTCACCACGCGCCCAGCCGCCCCGCTCGGCTGGTGGGACGACGCGCCGGCCGTCCTGGCGGGGCGGGACCTGGAGGCGAACGGGACCTGGATGGGCGTCACGCGCGACGGCCGGTGGGCGGCGCTGACGAACGTCCGCGACCCGAGGACCCCCCGCCCCGCCCAGCGCTCCCGCGGCGCCCTCGTGGCCGACTTCCTGGGCGGGGCGGAGACGGCCGAGGCCGCCGCTGCGCGCGTGCACGCCGAGCGCGACGCCTACGACGGGTTCAACCTCGTCCTCCGCGACGGCGCCTCGACGTGGACCGTCTCGACGCGCATGGACGCGCCGACCGAGCTGGGGCCGGGCGTGTACGGGTTGTCGAACGACCGGCTCGACACGCCCTGGCCGAAGGTGGTGAGGGGGCGGCAGGCGCTCCGCGCGGCGCTGGAGTCGGACCCCGTCGAGCCCGACGCGCTCCTCGACCTGCTCCGCGACGACCGCCCCGCCCCCGACGAGTCGCTGCCGGACACGGGCGTCGGGCTTGCGTGGGAGCGCGTGTTGTCGCCGGCGTTCATCGTCGCTGAGGGCTATGGGACGCGCGTGAGCACGGCGCTCACCCTCGGCCGCGACGGGCATGTCGAGGTCGCCGAGCGGACGTGGCAGGCGGGCGGGGTGGAGGGCGAGACGGTGCGCGAGGCGTTCGAGACGGAGCCCGCCCCGCCCGCGCCGTAAGGGCGGGCGGGGCGGCCCGGACCACCCCGCCCCCGCGAGTGCGACACAGGCGGGGTGGTTACGCCTCCCCCAGCACCTCGGCCTTGAACCGCTCCGCGAGCGCGTCGGCCGCCTCGGGCGACCCGGCCTCGGTGTAGACCCGGAGGATGGGCTCCGTGTTCGACTTGCGGACGTGCGCCCAGCCCTCGTCGAGGTCCACCTTCACGCCGTCGACCGTCGAGACGCGGCCGCCGGCGTAGCGCTCGGCGAGGGCGGCGAGGAGCGCGTCGGCGTCCATGTCGTCCGTGAGCTGGACTTTGTGCTTGGCGATGGCGTAGTCGGGGAGGCCGGCGCGGACGTCCGACAGCGACTGCCCGGTCTCGGCCAGGTGCTGGAGCACGAGGGCCACGCCGGCGAGCGCGTCGCGGCCGTAGTGGAGGTCGGGCAGGATGACCCCGCCGTTGCCCTCGCCGCCGATCACGGCGTCGTTCGCCTGCATGGCGCGCACGACGTGGATCTCGCCGACCGGCGAGCGGTGCACCGTGGCGCCGTGCCGGGCCGCCACGTCCTCGATCGCGCGGCTGGACGAGAGGTTCGTCGCGACCGCCCCGCCCTGCTTGGCCAAGAGGAAGTCGGCGGCCACGACCTGCGTCAGCTCCTCGCCGAAGAAGACGCCGCTGTCCTGGACGAACGCGAGGCGGTCGGCGTCGGGGTCCACGATCACGCCCAGGTCCGCCCCGCTCTCGCGGACGCGGTCGAGGATCTGGCCGATGTGGGCGGGGAGGGGCTCGGGGTTGTGGGCGAAGCGGCCCGTCACGTCGGCGTTCAGGACCTCGACGTCGGTCACGCCCAGGGCGTCCAGGAGGGCGGGGAGGGCGAACGCGCCGACCGAGTTGATCCCGTCGACGACGACCTTGAACCCGCGCCCGGCGATGGCCTCGGGGTCGACGTATGGGAGGTCGAGGATCTTCTGGACGTGGTAGTCGAGCACGTCGTCGGTCTCGTACGTCCCGATCTCGTACGCCCCGACCGTGTGCGCGGCGACGCCTTCGTCGGCGAGCGCCAGGACCTCGGCGCCCTCGTCCGGGCCGAGGAACTCGCTCGTCCGGTCCAGCAGCTTGAGCGCGTTCCACTCGGCCGGGTTGTGGCTGGCGGACAAGATGATAGCGCCGTCCGCTTCGTGCTTTAGGACACCCATCGCCACGCTCGGCGTCGTCGCCAGGCCCACGTCGACGACGTCGCAGCCGGCGGCCTGGAGCGTGGCCGTCACGATGCGCGCGCAGACGTCGCCCGTGATCCGGCCGTCGCGCCCGACGACGACGCGCGGACGCCCTGCCGGGTCGCTCTCCGCCCCGCCCGAGCCTCCCCGCCCCGCCCGGCGCTGGCGGACCCACGCGCCGAAGGCGGCGGCGTAGCGGGTGAGGACGGCCGGGTCGAGGCCGTCGCCGAAGACGCCGCGGATGCCGGAGACGGAGGCGATAAGAGGCATGGATGGGGAGTTGAAAGTGGAGAATGGAAAACGGGTACGCCGGACGAGGGAACGCCGGCCCTACGCCCTCCACGAAAGTACTGGGGCGGAGGTCCAGCGCAGGGACGCCGCGCCGAGCCCCCACGCTCCACGCTCCGTTTTCCACTCGCCCACGCTCCCTTTCCTCCCTCTCTTGACGGAACTCCCCCCGCCCCGCCCGTTTCCTAGCTCCACCCCACGCCCGCACACGATGAGGCCGTCCCCGGCTAGCTCTGCGACGACACCGGCTGCCCACGCCGAAGCGGCCTCGACGCTGTTCGCGGACTACAAGGAGCTCTCGAAGCCGGGCATCACGGCGTTCGTCGTCGTCATGGCGGCGTCGGGCTACGTGCTGGCGGCGCCCGGGCCGATCGCGTGGGCGCAGCTCGTCGGGCTCATGCTGGGCACGGCGCTGACCGGGGGCGGGGCGGGCGCGCTCAACCACGTCCTCGAGCGGGACCACGACGCGCGCATGGCGCGGACGGCGCAGCGCCCGCTGCCGGCCGGCCGGCTTGGCGTCCCGGCCGCCGTCGTCTTCGCGCTGGGGTCCGTCGCCTTCGGCGGCGCCGTGCTCTGGGCGACCACGAACGCGATTACGACGGCGCTCGCGCTTGCGACCGTCGCCCTCTACGTCCTCGTCTACACCCCGCTCAAGCGGCGGACGGTCCACAACACGCTCGTCGGGGCCGTCCCCGGCGCGCTGCCGGTCCTGGGCGGGGCGGCGGCGGCGACGGGCGCGCTCGACGCGACGGGCTGGGCGCTGTTCGCCATCCTCTACCTGTGGCAGCTCCCGCACTTTTTCGCGCTGGCCTGGATGTACCGCGACGACTACGCCGGCGCCGGCTTCCGCATGCTGCCCTCGGCCCCGGGCGGGGTGGCGTGGACGGCCCGGATCGTGCTCGTCTCGACGCTCCTGCTCCTCGTAGCCGGCGTGCTCCCGGCCGTCGTGGGGCCGGCGGGGCTGCTGTTCCTGGGCGGCATGGCCCTCTTGGGGACGGCGTTCACGCTGCCGGCGTTATCGTTCTCCTCGGAGCCCTCGGACGAGCGGGCGCGGCGGCTGCTGCTGGCCTCGATCGCCTACATCCCGGCGTTCTTCGTCCTCGTCGTGCTCGACTTCCTGCTCCGGCAGGCGCTCTAGCGCGGGGCGACGGCCGCCCCGCCCGCTGGCTCCCCCCTGCCCCACCCCGCTCGTGACCGCCCCGCCCGCCCTCTCCGTCCGCGATCTGGCCCACGCCTACGGCGACGTGGCGGCGCTCCGCGGCGTGACGCTCGACGTGGCGCCGGGCGAGCGCGTCGGGCTCCTGGGCGCGAACGGGAGCGGCAAGACGACGCTCATGCGGGCCGTCTCGACGCTCCTCGTGCCCGATGCCGGGACCGTGACGGTAGGCGGGGCGGACGCCCGGCGCGATCCGGCGGCCGTCCGCCGGCGGATCGGTGTCGTGTTCCAGAGCCCGGCCCTCGACGACGCCCTCACGGTCCGCGAGTCGCTCGCGCTCCAGGCGGCGCTCGCGGGGCTCGCGGGGCTCGGGCGGGGCGAGGCGCGGGCGCGGATCGACGACCTGCTCGGGCGGCTGGACCTGGCCGACCGCGCCGACGCCCGCGTCGGGACGCTCTCGGGCGGGCTCGCGCGCCGGGCCGACCTCGCGCGGGGGCTCCTCCACCACCCCGCCCTCGTCCTCCTCGACGAGCCGACGGGCGGGCTGGACCCGCTCGCGCGCGTGGCGCTCTGGGACACGCTCGACGGCCTCCGCCGCGACCACGCACCGCAGGCCGAGGGCTCGGCGCAGCTCGTGGCGACGCACCTCATGGATGAGGCCGAGCGGTGCGACCGCGTAGCGGTCCTCGACGCCGGTCGCCTGGTGGCGCTCGGGACGCCGGCGGCGCTCAAGGCCGCGCTCGGCCGCGACGCCCTCTGGCTGGACACCGACGACGCCCCGGCGCTCGCGGCACGGCTCGGGCACGAGCGCCTCGACGCCCGCGCGGTGGGCGGGCGCGTACTCGTCGCCGCCGACGACCCGGGCGCCCTTCTCCCCGCCCTCTACGCGCGGCCCGACGTCCGCGCGGCGGCGCTCAAGGAGCCGTCGATGGACGACGTGTTCGCGGCCGCCGTCGGCGGCGCGTTCGCCGGGGGCGGGGCGGGCACGTCCACCCCGCCCGGCATGGGCGGCGACGGAGCGGGCGGGGCGGGGCGGCACCACGACGAGGTGAGCGGAACGGTGCCGCCGGCGATTATCGACCCTCTTCCTTTGGATCCAATAACGGAATGACGGCTGCCGTCCTCGCCCTCTGGCGCCGCGAGGTGCTCGTGTTCGTCCGCGACCGCGCCCGGTTCGTCGGCGTGCTCGCGCAGCCGGTCCTGTTCTGGGTCCTGTTCGGGTTCGGGTTCCAGGGCGCCGTCTCGGTCCCCGGCTCCGACGCCTCGTACCTCGAGTACCTCCTGCCGGGCATGATCGTGCTGGCCGTCCTGTTCACGGCCATCTACTCGACGATCTCGGTTGTCGAGGACCGGCAGTCGGGCGTGCTCCAGGCGGCGCTGGTGGCGCCGCAGCCGCGGCTCGCGATCGTGCTCGGCGTAGTCCTGGGCGGGACGACGCTGGCGCTCCTCCAGGCCGTCCTCATCGGGCTCCTGGCTCCGTTCGTGGGGCTGAGGCCGGGCGTGGGCGGGACGCTCGTGGCGGTCGGGGCCGCGGGCCTCGTCGGCGCGACGTTCACGGCGCTCGGGTTTGGGATGGCGTGGCGGCTCAAGACGACGCGGGCGTTTCACGCAGTCATGAACGTGGTGCTCATCCCGATCTGGCTGCTCTCGGGCGCCTTTTTCCCGCTCTCGGGCGCGCCCGACGCTCTCCGCTGGGTCATGCTCGCCAACCCGGTCACGCACGGCGTCACGCTCCTGCGCTACGGGCTCGAAGGGCTCCCGGCGGGCGTGCCGGGCACGACGCTCGGCCTCCTCCCGTCGGCGCTCGTGACCGTGGGCGGGGCGGTGCTCGCGGTGGTCTGGGCGGCGGCGACGGCGCGACGGCCGGTGTACTGAGCGGGGCGGGAAGGTGTCGGAGCATGGGGCAGGACGTCAGCGATCCGATAGGAGGCGCGACCTCCAGAGCGAGTACCACCGGGCGGGGCGGAGTCAGCACCATGGCTCCACCTCCATTCCTCTTCACCCCCGCCCGCCCGGCGGCCGCGTAGCCTGTGCGCTCCCCCACCCCGCCCCGGCCATGCCCGTTCTCCTGTTCGACATCGACGGCACGCTCCTCCAGTCGAACGGCGTCGGCCGGCGGTGCATCGAGAGCGCGCTGGAGCGCGTCGTCGGCGGGACGCTCGACACGTCGGACGTGTCGTTCTCGGGGAAGACCGACCCGCAGATCTTCCGCCAGATCCTGACGGCCGCCCGCGAGGCCGGACTGGACGTCTCGGACCTCGACGACGCCCACGGCGCGTTCGGCGACGTCTACCGCAACCTCATGCGCGAGTGCCTGCCGACGGCCCACGTCGAGGCGCTCCCCGGCGCCGTCGACCTCGTCCGCCGCCTGGCCGCGAACGGCGTGCCGCTGGGGCTGCTGACGGGCAACCTCCGCGAGCTGGCCTACGCCAAGGTCGGGCGGATCGGGCTGGGCGAGGCCGAGTTCCCGTTCGGCGCGTTCGGGAGCGACGCCGAGGACCGCAACGCGCTCCCGGCGGTCGCCGTCGAGCGGGCGGGGCGGGCGCTGGGACGCGAGGTGGACCCGGCCGAGGTGGTCATTATCGGCGACACGCCACTCGACATCGCGTGCGCCCGGGCCGGCGGGTGCGTCGCCGTGGCCGTCGCGACGGGCCGCTACGGAATGGATGAACTGGGCGGGGCGGACGTCGTGCTGGACTCGCTTGAGTCGTTTTCACTGGAGGCGCTTTCCGCCTGAGCCGAGCGCGACGGCCGTGCGGATTGTCTGCGCATCCGGCCGCGGGCGGACCAGAGCGGCGGGTCGCGGGTTGTAGGGGATTCCCCTCTTTTGCCCCTCCGCCGCCGGAGAGGTCGCCCGCTCTTCTCGAAGGCCATGCCCCTCCGCCCCACCCGCCTCGCGATCGCCGCCGCCTGGTCGGTTCTGGCCGCCCTCGGTCTGTTCCTGCCGGGGCGCGTCTTCCCCGCGCTCGGCCCGATCATCACGACGGCGGCCCACGTCGTCTTTTTTACCGGCTTCGCTGGTCTGTGGGCGTGGGCGCTCCCCCGGTTCGCCGTCTACGTCGTCATCGCGGCCGTGTTCGTCGCCGTCGGCACCGAAGGGTTCCAGATGGAGATCGTGCCGGGGCGGGGCCTGGAGACGCGGGACCTGTGGGCCGACTTCGTCGGGATCGGCCTCGGCTGGGGGCTCGCGCGGCTGTGGCGGCGTCGGCGTATGAATCGGGCCTACCGTCCCCGCCGCCGCCGCTCGGCTACGCCCCCCCGAACCGGCGCAGCGCGGACTCGACAGGGCGCCGGTAGCTCGGTCCATGCGTGAGGTGGTTGATGAGGTGGTACAGGTTGTACACCTCGCGGCGCTCCGGGTAGCCCCGTTCGAGCGGCTGGGCCTCGCGGTAGCCGTCGTAGAACGGGGCGTCGAACCCGCCGAACAGCTCGGTCATGGCCAGGTCGGCCTCGCCGTGGCCGACGGAGACGGCCGGGTCGATGAGCGCAAAGCGGCCGCCGGAGGTGGCGAGCGCGTTGCCGCCCCACAGGTCGCCGTGCAATAAGGCTGGGGGCGGGGCGGCCGGGAGCAGGTCGGGGAGCCGCGCGACGAGCCGGTCGAGGAGCGGGTCCCACGCCGCGTCCCACGCCCCGCGCTGGCGCACGGTCTCGGCCTGCGCCCGGAGCCGCCGCTCGCCGAAGAAGGCGGGCCACGAGGCGTCCCACCCGTTCCGCTGCGGCTTGCTCCCGATCCAGTTGTCGGCGTCCCACCCGTAGCGGCCGTCGCCCGGCGCGGGCGCTCGGTGGAGCGCGGCGAGGGCGGCCCCGAACGCGCGCCAGTCGGCCGGGGCGGGGCGGGCGGGATCGATCCAGTCGAGGAGCACGAAGCCGGCCGCCCCGCCCTCGGCGGCCGCCCCGCCCTCGGTGGCGCCGCGCGACGCGAGCGGGGTGGGAACGGTGAGGCCCGTCCCCTCGGCCGCTGCGTGGAGGGCGGCTAGCCCTTCGGCCTCGGCGGCGTAGGTCTGCCCGGCGTCGCCCCGCCCCCACTTGAGGAAGAACCGGCCGCGCTCGGCGTCGAGGCGGGCCGCCCGCGACACGTCGCCGCCGCCGACGGACGTCGCCGAGCGGACGGCGCCGGTGTGGGGCTCGATGTCGGGGAGGAGGTCCGGCGGGATCATGGGCAGCGGGCGGTGAGGGTGCGCCGCCCGCGCCGAGGGCGGGGCGGGCGTCGCAGCGGGCGCCCGTCGCCCGCGGAACGGCGGCGCGCGGGCGGGGCGGTCAGATTCCGTAGACGCCGCGGAGCCGGTCGAGGATGGCCGTCGTCGTCCGGTCGGCGATGGCGTAGACCTCCTCGAAGCCGTCGCCGCCGCCGTAGTACGGGTCGGGCACCTGGTAGTCGCCGGGCTCGGGGTCGAACTCGCGGAACAGGCGGACGCGCGTGCCGTGGTCGCCGTCGGGGTCGAGGGCGAGCGCGTCGTGGAGGTTCTGCTTGTCCATGACGAACACGTGGTCGAACTCGTCGAGGTCGGCCCGCTCGAACTGCCGCGCGCGGAGTCGCGAGAGGTCGGCGCCGTGGGTGGCGGCCGTGGCCGTCATCCGCTCGTCGGGCGGGGCGCCGACGTGCCAGTTCCCGGTCCCGGCCGAGTCCACCTCGATCTGGCCGGCGAGCCCGGCGTCGACCACCTTCTGTTGGAAGAGGCCCTCGGCGAGCGGGCTCCGACAGATGTTGCCGAGGCAAACGAAGAGGACGCGGACGGGGCGGTCGGGCACGGGGTACGGGGTACGGGGTACGGGGTACGGGGTACGGGGTACGGGGTACGGGAAGATGGCCGCCCCGCCCCGCCGGCGCCACGGGGCGGGGCGGAAGTCGGGAGAAAGCGGGCAACGGGCTGAAAATGCGCCACCCCGTCCACGACACGCACGGGCGGGGTGGTCACCGTAGGGACACCACGTGTGGTGTCCGCATGAGGCACGACGCCCTGCCCAAACGGTTGACGGGCGGGGCCGTCGCCGTTGTTCAGAACCACCCCCGCCCCGCCCCATCGCGTTCCTACGGATGTGCGTCGTTGGGCGCGGCCGCGGCGGGCGGGGTGGCGGTGGACTGGGCCGTCCCGCCCGCCCTGGACACGACAAGTCGTGTCCCTACGGGTGCCGGTCGTTGGGCGGGGTGGCATCGGGCGGGGCCGAACAAAACCGCCGCCACCCCGCCCGCGCTTCCCCTTCCCCGAAACCCCGGGTGGGGCGGGGCGGTCTGTCGCCCGTGCTCGCCGTCCACCCCGCCCTCCGCTACGTCACGCCGCTCCGCGAGGGCGGGTCGCTGCCGGCCGTCGTCGAGACGGAGGCGGGGGCGTACGTGGTCAAGTTCCGGGGCGCCGGGCAGGGCGCGCGCGCGCTCGTGGCCGAGGTCGTCGTGGGGCGCCTCGCGCAGACGCTCGGGCTCCCGCTCCCCGACCTCGCCCTCGTCGACCTGGCCGAGGCGTTCGGGCGGTCCGAGCCGGACCCCGAGATCCAGGACATCCTGCGCGCGAGCACGGGCCTCAACGTGGGGCTCGGGTTCGTCGAGGGCGCGTTCCCGTTCGACCCGCTCGCGGCCGGCGACCTCGTCGCCCCCGAGACGGCCGCCGACGTCGTCTGGCTCGACGCGCTCACGACCAACATCGACCGGACCGCCCGCAACCCGAACCTCCTGGTCGCGCCGGGCGCGGGCGGCCCCGAGCTCTGGCTCATCGACCACGGCGCGGCCCTCTACTTCCACCACGACTGGGCGAGCATGAGCGAGGACCGGGCACGGACGCCGTTCCCGGCCATCCGCGACCACGTCCTGCTCCCGTTCGCCGGCGACATCGAGGCCGCCGACGCCCGGCTCGCCCCGCTCCTCACCGACGCCGCCCTCGGCGCCGTGCTCGACGACGTCCCGGACGAGCTGCTGCTCCACGCGCCGCCCGGCCACCCCGCCCCGTTCGCGTCCGCCGGGGCGGGGCGGCGGGCCTACCTCGACTACTTCCGCGCGCGGCTCGCGGCCCCGCGCGCCTGGGTCGCCGAGGCCGTCCGGGCGCAGGCGGCCGGGCCGGACACGACGCCGCTCGCGTACCGCCGGTGAGCGGGGAGCCCGCCCCGCCCTGCCGTTCCCACGACCGCCCCGCCCGCCTCCTGCCCGTTGCCCGTGACCGTCGCCTACGACTACGCGCTCGTCCGCGTCGTGCCCCGCGTGGTGACGGGGGACGCCGAGGCGGTCGGCGTGGTGCTCCAGGCGCGTCAGGCGCGGTTCCTCGACGTCCGCTTCGTGACGACGGCCGAGGCCGTGGCCGCGCGGTGGCCGGGCGTCGACGCCGGCGTCCTCGACCGCTACCTCGCCGCGTTCGCGGCCGTCGCCGCGGGCGGGGCGGCCGCCGCCCCGCTCGGGCTGCTCCCGCCGTCCGAGCGCTTCCACTGGCTGACCGCCACGCGCTCGACGACGCTCCAGACGTCGCCCGTGCGGACCGGCCGGACCGGCGACCCCGAGGCGGCGCTGGACGCCATCGCGCGTGGGCTCCGGCGGCCTTGAAGACGCCGCGGCCTGGAACCCCGCCGGGCGGGGCGGGCGTCTAGCGGCCCCTCCCCCGACCGCCCCCCCGATGTACGACGACTTCGACGACGACGCGCCCGGCGCACCGCTCGACCCCGAAACCGTGGCCGCCCTCGACGGCGCCGCCGCCGACGCTTTTGCCCAGCGCAAGGCGCGGCTCACGCGGGTCCTGGTCGAGGGCGAGACGGGCGTCCAGTTCGAGTCGCTGGCCTTGTTCGCCGAGCCCCTCTTCGCGCTCTACGGCCTCGACGCCGCCGACGCCTTCCGCCTCCGCGCCGAGCCCGACGCCGTCGCCGACGACGCGGTCGCGCTGCTCGAAACGGCCCGGGTCCTGTGGGCCTTTCTCTCGATGCCGCCGGCCGACCGGGCGCACCAGCGGGCGTCGCTCGCGGCCCAGCTCGTCGGCGAGGACCCGTCGGAGGAAGACTGGATGGGGCTCGACGGGCTCCTCGAGACGGCCGAGATCCACTGGCAGGCGCTGCTCCCCGAAGAGGTCGAGATGGCGCAGGAGACGGGGCACGAGACGCTCGACTTCGAGGCGCTCCTCCACCACCCCGCCTTCCGCGTCGGCCCCGAGGACGACGACGCCACGCACGCCGGGTTCGGCGAGGGAAGCCTGAGCGAGATCGAGGCGCGCGCCCTGTTCGCGCAGCCGCTCCTCGACGACCCCGCAACGCAGGCCGACGCCGACGCCTTCGAGACGGCCCTCGCGCGGGCCGACGACTACTGGGCGCTCGCGCAGTCGGCCGGCGACGACGCCGACGCGGCCGCGGCCGCCTTTGCCCGCGAGCATGCCGACGGCGACGAGGCCGCCCTCCGCGACGAGGCCCGGCGCATGATCGCCCGGTTCCGCGAGCTGTTCCCGGAGCACGCGGGCCAGTAGGTCGGTGGGTCGGTGGGCCGCATCGGGCGGGGTGGCGCGTAGCGGACGGGCTCTCCGCCCCGCCCGCCCAGGACGAGCATGGCGCCGTTGCACGCGTCGGCACGGCAGAGCTGGGCGGGGTGGCCCAGCAGACCGCCCCGCCCCCACGGCGACACCGGGCGGGGTGGCGGGTTCGGGCGGGATGGCGCGGCCGGCTGCCCCACTGATCTTCCACGGGTCCCCTTACCGACTCACGGATCCCCCCGGTTGTCGTTTGTCGGCGGGCGGTCGTTTCTTGGCGCCCGCCCCCCGGGTCCGCCCCGCCCCGTTTCATGGACGTCTCCTCGGCCAACGCGCTGGCCCCGATCCCCTTTCAGGGCTCGCCCGAGCCGACGCTCGGCGTCGAGGTCGAGCTCCAGATCGTCGACCCGTCGACGTTCAACCTTAAGCAAGGGTCGGTTGCGCTGCTGGACCGCGTCGGGCGCGACCACCCCAAGATCAAGCAGGAGCTCACGCAGTCGACGGTCGAGGTCATCACCGGGATCTGCACCGACGTCGGGCACTGCGTCCGCGACCTGTCCGAGTCGGTCCGCGAGCTCTACGCGCACTCGGCCGAGCTCGGCCTCGCGTTTTCGTCGGCCGGGACGCACCCGTTTGGGCAGTGGCGGGACCAGAAGATCTTCCCGAACGACCGCTACCAGGGGCTCGTCGACCGGATCCAGTGGCCCGCCCGGCGGCTCCTGATCTACGGGCTCCACGTGCACGTGGGCGTGTCGTCGGGCGAGAAGGCCATCGCGGTCTCGAACGCGCTGTCCAGCTACCTCCCGCACCTCCTCGCGCTCTCGGCGTCGAGCCCGTTCACGGACTTCGAGGATACCGGCCTGGCCTCGGCCCGGTCCAAGATCTTCGAGGGCATGCCGACGGCCGGGCTCCCGTACCGGCTCGCCAACTACGGCGAGTTCCAGAGCTTCATGAACACGCTCGTGCGGGCCGGGGCCATCCAGACGATCCGCGAGATCTGGTGGGACATCCGGCCGCACCCGAACTTCGGGACGCTGGAGGTCCGCATCTGCGACTCGCCGTCGACGATGGAGGAGTTGGCCGCGCTCGTAGCGCTCACGCAGTGCCTCGTCGTCGCGCTAGGCGAGCGGTACGACACGGGCGCCCCGCTCCGGCTCCTCGACCCCTGGATCCTACGCGAGAACAAGTGGCGGGCGTGCCGGCATGGGCTCGACGCCGACGTGATCCGCGACAACGAGGGCGACCACGCCCCGCTCCGCGAGCAGCTCCCCGACCTCGTCGCCAAGCTGGAGCCGGTGGCCGACCGGCTGGGGTGCCTCGCTGAGCTCCGCGGGGTCCACCGGGTGCTCGAAAGCGGCGCCTCCTACGAGCGCCAGCGGCGGACGTACGCGGCCACGCAGCGGCTCCCCGACGTCGTCGCCTCGCTCGCGGACGAGTTCCGCGAGAGCGTCGAGGCGGCCCCGGCGTAGCAGCGGGCAGCGGGCAGCGGGCAGCGGGCAGCGGGCAGCGGGCAGCGGGCAGCGGGCAGCGGGCAGCGGGCAGCGGAAGATGCACCACCCCGCCCGCACCGCACGAGGGCGGGGCAGGCATCGTAGCGGCGTTGCATGCAACGCCGTCGGGCACACCGCCGGGCGCCGCCGGGCGCCGCCGGGCGAGCCCAGGGCGGGGTGGTGCAGGGTCGCAGCGCCGCCCCGCCCACCGGGACGCCCGCGGGCGGGGCGGACCCAAACGGCGCGGCCGCGGGTTGGCAGACCGCCCCGCCCGCCGCCGCCCCGCTCCACGCCTCGTGGGCGGCTTGGTCCGGTTCTGGCGGGGCCCCGCCGTTTCGCTGCCCCCCCGGTACCCCGTGCAAATCACCGACGCCACGCGCCCCGCCCTCGCCGACCTCGATCTCCGCAGCGAGCTGTCGACGCTCCGCCGCGAGCTCCACCGCTACCCCGAGCTCGGGTTCGAGGAGCGCGCGACGGCCGAGCGCCTCCGGTCGTGGCTCGTCGAGCGCGGCCTCGAACCCTCCGCCCCGCTCGCCGGGACCGGGTTCATGGTCGAGGTCGAGGGCGAGCGCCCGGGGCCGACCGTGGCCTACCGGGCGGACATGGACGCGCTCCCCATCCAGGAGGCCACCGACGTCCCGTACCGCTCGTGCACGCCGGGCGTGATGCACGCCTGCGGCCACGACGGGCACATGGCGATCGGGTGCGGCGTGGCCCTCCTCGCGAGCCGCCGGCGCGACGAGATCGCCGGCACGGTCCGGGTGTTTTTTCAGCCGTGCGAGGAGCGGATGCCGTCGGGCGGACCGCGCATGATCGCCGACGGCGTGCTCGACGGCGTCGCCGCCGCCTACGCCGTCCACCTCGAGCCCACGCTGCCGGTCGGGCGCTTCGGGTTCCGCTCGGGGCCGCTGACGGCGGCGTGCGCCCCGTTCGTGGTCACGGTCGCGAGCGACAAGTCGGGCCACTCGGCGCGGCCCCACGAGGCCGTCGACACGGTCTGGGTGGCGACGCAGGTGGCGACTGAGCTGTACCAGCTCGTCGGGCGCGTGACCGACGCGCGCAAGGCGGCCGTGCTCACGCTGTGCCGGTTCCAGGGCGGCGACGCCCTCAACGTGATCCCCGCCCGCGTCGAGTTCGGGGGGACGCTCCGATGCGTCGACGGCGAGACGCTCGCGTTCCTCCGCGAAAAGGTCCGCCGCGTGGCCGGCGCGCTGGGCGCCGTCTACGGGGCCGACGTCGACGTCCACTTTGAGCCCTCGCTGCCGGCCGTCGTCAACACGGCGCCCGAGGTGGTCGCGGCGCGGACGGCGGCCGTCGACGTGCTCGGGGCCGAGGCGGCGGTCGACCTGGCGCTCCCGAGCATGGGCGGGGAGGACTTCGCGTACTACCTCGAGCGCGTCCCGGGCGCCATGGTCCGCGTGGGCTCGGCGGGCGGGGCGGACACGCGGTACCCGCTCCACCACGCGCGGTTCGACCTCGACGAGGCGGCGCTGCCGCTCGCGGCCCGGCTGATGACCGAGGTGTGCATTCGCGACCTCACCTCCCGAAGCTGACGTCGGCCCGTGCTCCACTTCGCCTTCGTCGCCGCCCTCACCCTCGTCGCCGCGGCTGCCCGCGCACAGCCGGCCGCCCCGACGGCGGAGCTCGTCAACCTGTACGCCGTTGTAGAAGCTGAGGGGGCCGAGGAAGCCGTTTCCACTTCCTCCTCAATGCCTGTCGAGGATGGGACGCTGGTCTGGGTCCGCTCGTGCGACAGGGCGACCGACGACGGAGCCCTGTGCTGGGTACTCGTCGATGCCCCTGATGTCTCCTACGCGCTTCTGGACATGCCTCGACGGGACTTGAGGTTTCTGAAGCCCGTGGCGCCGATCACGGCCGATGCCCGGGGGACTGGAGCCCCGAATGGGTTCGAAATCGTCTGGGACGAGACGGATTGGGCCGTCGGACCGTCGTTCAGCGCCCTCAGCGCCCGGGCGGGGCCGAGCACCGACTACCGCACTCTGTTCGAGGTCGAGCGAGCGAGCGAAGACGTGATCCGGCTCGAAGCCTGCGCGCCCAAAACTGACGGTGCCGCCGGACGGTGGTGCCTCGCCGAAGTGCATGGCCCTGGGGACCTGCTCGATTATAGTGGGACGTCGTCCCGGGTCGGGTTCGTGTACACGGCGGCCCTCGTCCCGTACGTGTTCGATATGGGAGAGGAGTACGAGTGATGTGCGGGTGGTGCGACCACCGGCCGCGGTTTGCCAGGTTGCGCCCTCCCCGCCCGCCCAAAGACAAGCGGAGCGGCGTTACATGCAACGGCGGGGTGGGACGGGGCTTGAGCCGGAGAAGTTGGGCAGGCCGCCCCGCCCCTCTGCGCGCCGCCTGCGGCAGCCGGACGCCGTTTAGCCCCGGCGCCCTAGGTTGGCGGCACGCCACCCCGCCCCGCCCTCTGGGACCGCCTATGCGCTCGACGCTCCTCCTCTGCCTCGCCTTCGCCGCCCCGCCCGCCCTCGCGCAAGCGCCCAGCCCGGGCGACGTGGTCATCAACGAGGTGATGTACGACCCGCCGGCGCCGCAGCCGCCCGGGAACGAGTGGCTCGAAGTCCTCAACCGCTCCGGCCGCACGGTCGACCTGGGCGGGGTGGCGGTCGCCGACGACGGGGACGTGTCGGCGCCCGTCGCCGCCCCGCTCGCGCTCACGCCCGGCGCGTTCGCCGTCTTGGTCCGCAACGGCGAGGCGTTCGCCGCCGCCTACCCCGGCGTCCCGTTTATCGAAGTCGACCGCTTCCCCACGCTCAACAACAGCGGCGACCGCCCCGCCCTCATCCTGGACGGCGCGGAGCTCGACGCCGTCGCCTACACGTCGGCCTGGGGCGGGGCGGACGCCTCGCTCGAACGGCGCGACGCGGACGGCCCCTCGGTCCGGGACAACTTTGCCACCTCGACCGCCCCGGCCGGCGGGACGCCCGGCGCCCCCAACGCGCGGTCGGCCCCGAGTGGCCCGCCGCTCCCGCCCGGCAGCGTGGTCATCACGGAGGTGATGTACGACCCGGCGCTGGGGAGCGCGGGCGAGTACCTCGAAGTGTTCAACGCGACCGACGACCGCACGGTCGACCTCGCCGACCTGTCCCTGAACGACGGCGGCCCGCTCGTCGACCGCCCCGCCCCGCTCGCGCCGGGCGCGTACCTCGCGCTCGTCCGCGACCCGGCCGTGTTCCGCACGGCGTTCCCCGACGCCGCGCTCCTCGACGTGGGCGGGGCGGCAAGCCTGCCGAACGCGGGCGGAGCGGTCGTCCTCCGCGCGAGCGGGGCGGCGCTCGACTCCGTCGCCTACAACCCGGCGTGGCACCGGCCCGAGTTGGATGACGCGGCGGGCGTCGCGCTGGAGCGACGCGACCCGGCCGGGGCATCCAACGCGGCCTCGAACTGGTCCTCGTCGCTGGCCGAGCGGGGCGGGACGCCCTCGGCCGAGAACAGCGTCGGGCTCGCCGACCGCCCCGCCCCGCGCGGCGATCTCGTCGTCACGAGCCCGTTTGCGCCCGAGCGGGGCGAGGCCGCCGAGATCACGTACGCGCTCGGGTCCGAGGCCGCCCTCGTCCGCGCCCGCGTGTTCGACGGCGGCGGCCGGTCCGTCCGCGAGCTCGAGCCCGGCCGCCTCAGCGGCTCGACGGCCCGGCTCGTGTGGGACGGCCGCGACGACGCGCGCCGGCCGCTCCGGGCCGGGATCTACGTCGTGCTCGTCGAGGCCGTCGACGTGGCCGGCGGGACGACCGAGGCGCAGAAGGCGGCCGTCGTGCTCGCCCGCTGACGCCGCGGGCGGGGCGGGTAAGCCCCGCGCCCCGGGCGGCGTCAGACGGGGCGGCGGTCCCGTACCTTCCGACCGACGAGCGGGGCGGCCCCGACGGCAGAGCCCGAGGACAGGTCCGCAGGGCGGCCCGCCTGCTCGAAGGCGGACGCAGATTCCACACGGCCCGCCGCACGGACGGAACAGCGGTCGCCGTTCTCTGATTCGACCCACAGACCCCCCGGGACCCATGAGCACCGTACAGACCGCGCCGGCCGAGCCCGCCGCCCCGCCCGCCCTCCCCGCCCCCGTCACGCTCTCCGAGCGGGCGCTCGCCGAGGTCCGCCGGATCGTCGCCAACAAGCAGATCCCGGCCCAGTTCGGGCTCCGCGTCGGCGTCAAGGGCGGCGGCTGCTCGGGGATGAGCTACGTGCTCGGGTTCGACAAGCACCGCGAGCACGACCTCACGTTCGCGCTCGACGCCGCGGCCGACGACCCCGTCACCGTGTTCATGGACAAGCGCCACGGGCTCTACCTCATGGGCACGACCGTCGATTACCACGACGGCCTCGACGCCCGCGGGTTCGTCTTCGACAACCCCCAGGCGACGCAGACTTGCGGCTGCGGCTCCTCGTTCGCCGCCTGATCCAGTGTATCAGTCCGTCAGTCCTCAGTGAGTCAGTGTTCGCCCCGGCGGCACCGCCCCGCCCCGACCACTGACGACCGGACGCGCTGACCTACCGACTCACTGAACACTGACCCACCGACTCTAATGGAAGGCAACTTTTCCAACCGCGTCCGCGACGTGATCTCGTACTCCCGCGAGGAGGCGATCCGGCTCGGGCACGACTACATCGGGACCGAGCACCTCCTGCTCGGGATCATCCGCGAGGGCGAGGGGATCGCCGTCAAGATCCTCCGCAACCTCGGGTGCGACCTGTTCAAGCTCAAAAAGGCCGTCGAGGACACGGTCCGCTCGACGGGCGGCACGCTGACGGTCGGGAACATCCCGCTGACGAAGCAGGCCGAGAAGGTCCTCAAGATCACCTACCTCGAAGCGAAGCTCTACAAGTCCGACGTGATCGGGACCGAGCACCTGCTCCTGTCCCTGCTCCGCGACGACGAGAACGTGGCGGCCCAGATCTTGCAGCAAGCGTTCTCCGTCACCTACGACGCCGTCCGCGCTGAGCTCGACTCGATCCTCAGCGGCAAGGCCTCCCCCCGCGCCTCGGCCGACGAGCCCTCGGGCCGCGGCCGCGGCTCCCGCTCCTCCAGCAGCAAACGAGAGATGGCAGAAAAGTCCAAGACCCCGGTCCTCGACAACTTCGGCCGCGACCTGACCACGCTCGCCGAGGAGGACAAGCTCGACCCCATTGTCGGGCGCGAGCAGGAGATCGAGCGCGTCGCGCAGGTCCTCAGCCGCCGCAAAAAGAACAACCCCGTCCTTATCGGCGAGCCCGGCGTGGGCAAGACGGCGATCGCTGAGGGCCTCGCGCTCCGCATCGTCCAGCGCAAGGTCTCGCGCATCCTCTACGACAAGCGGATCGTGACGCTCGACCTCGCCGCGCTCGTGGCCGGGACCAAGTACCGCGGCCAGTTCGAGGAGCGGATGAAGGCGGTCATGAACGAGCTCGAGAAGAACCAAGACGTCATCCTGTTCATCGACGAGCTCCACACGCTCGTCGGCGCGGGCGGGGCGTCGGGCTCGCTCGACGCGTCGAACATGTTCAAGCCGGCGCTCGCGCGCGGCGAGATCCAGTGCATCGGGGCGACGACGCTCGACGAGTACCGCCAGTTTATCGAGAAGGACGGGGCGCTCGACCGCCGCTTCCAGAAGATCCTCGTGGACCCGGCCACGCCCGAGGAGGCCGTTGAAATCCTGACCCAGATCCAGCCCAAGTACGAGGCGCACCACAACGTCGAGTACGACGAGGGCGCCATCGAGCTGACGGTCAAGCTCTCGGAGCGCTACATCACCGACCGCCACCTGCCCGACAAGGCCATCGACGTGATGGACGAGGCCGGCGCGCGCGTCCACCTCGCCAACATCAAGGTGCCGGCCGAGGTCGTCGAGCTCGAGGAGAAGATCGAGACGGTCAAGGAGGAGAAGAACCAGGTCGTCAAAAGCCAGAACTTCGAGGAGGCCGCCCAACTCCGCGACCGCGAGAAGAAGCTCCAGGAGGAGCTCCAGAACGTGAAGGAGGAGTGGGAGCGTCAGGCCGAGGACGAGACGTACCCGGTGACGGAGTCCGACATCTCGGCCGTCGTCGCCATGATGACGGGCGTGCCGGTCGACCGCGTCCAGACGTCGGAAGGCGCTAAGCTCCTGAACATGGAGCAGGAGCTGAAGGGGTCGGTCGTGGGCCAGGACGAGCCCATCCTCAAGCTCGCGCGGTCCATCCGCCGGACGCGCGCCGGCCTCAAGGACCCCAAGCGGCCCATCGGCTCGTTCATCTTCCTCGGCCCGACGGGCGTGGGCAAGACGGAGCTGGCCAAGCGCCTCACGGAGTACCTCTTCGACACCCAGGACGCGCTCATCCGCATCGACATGTCGGAGTACATGGAGAAGTTCTCCGTGTCGCGGCTCGTCGGTGCGCCTCCCGGCTACGTGGGCTACGAGGAGGGCGGGCAGCTGACCGAGAAGGTCCGTCGCAAGCCGTACTCGGTCGTGCTCCTCGACGAGATCGAGAAGGCGCACCCGGACGTGTTCAACATCCTGCTCCAGGTGCTCGACGACGGCATCCTGACGGACGGGCTCGGCCGCCGGGTCGACTTCCGGAACACGATCATCATCATGACCTCGAACATCGGGGCTCGGGACATCAAGAACCTGGGCAAGGGCATCGGCTTCTCGCTGTCCGAGGAGACGTTCGACTACACGAAGATGAAGTCGACGGTCGAGGACGCGCTCAAGCGCGTGTTCAACCCCGAGTTCCTCAACCGGATCGACGACGTCATCGTGTTCCACCCGCTCGAGAAGAGCCACATCCTGGAGATCATCGACGTGATGAAGCAGGACCTCTTCGCGCGCGTGAACGAGCTCGGCATCGAGATCGACCTGACGGACAAGGCCAAGGAGTTCCTCGTTGAGAAGGGGTTCGACCCCCAGTTCGGCGCCCGCCCGCTCCGGCGCGCGATCCAGAAGTACGTCGAGGACCCGATGGCCGAGGCCATCTTGACCAACGACCTCGAGGAGGGCGCCAAGATCACGGTCGACTACAAGGGCGAGGGCGAGGAGCTCGCGTTCAAGACCAAGAAGCCGCGCAAGAAGAAGGCGGCCGCCGAGGCGCCCGAGGCCGAGGAGGAAAAGTCGGACGACTAGCTCCCCGCCCGCTCTCTTGATCTGCCGCCCCGCCCGCGTTCTGTGGGCGGGGCGGTCGCGTTTCGGACGGGCGTTGGCGCTTGCCGGCGCTCCACTCTATCCTACGGCCCCCACGCCTTCCCGCTCCGATGAACGTCTCCCTGCCCTCCCAGCTCGACGCGTACGTTCGAGACCTCGTGCGGGGCGGCGACTACAGCTCTGCGTCCGAAGTCGTCCGCGAGGGGCTACGGCTTCTGAAAGAGAAGAGGGAGCGGGACGAGGAGACGGCAGAGCTCCGGCGGCTCGTCCGAGAAGGCCTCGCCAGCCCCGCCGTCCGCGTGACACGTGGGGAGATGAAGGCGCTTATGCGAGACCGGATGGCCCAGCTCCGAGGCGAGGTCGAGCGCGGCGACCGCCCCGCCCCCGGCGGCTCCGCCGGGGCCGAAGCTTGAGGGCGTACGACCTCCACGAACGAGCGGTCGCCGACCTGCTCGACCTCGCTGAGTTCGCTAGGGCATACGACGAGGAGGCCGGCGACGAGCTTGTCGACGACGTGTTCGACAGCTTCGAGCGACTGAGCGCATTCCCCCACCTGGGGCGGAGGCGGCCAGAGCTGGCGCCGGCTCTCCGGAGCTTCGCGTTGAACCGGCGGCGTGTAACGGTCTTCTACTACGCCCAACCGAACGCGCACGACCGGGTCCTGATCGCCAGAGTCCTTCGTCAAGAGCGGGGTGTGGGTGCGTCCGAATTTGAGGAGGTGTAAAGGGACGACTCTGAGGAGGAGGCCGATCCCCGCCCGCTCTCTTGATCTGCCGCCCCGCCCGCGTTCCGTGGGCGGGGCGGTCGCGTTTCGGGCCGGCCTCTCCCCCACCCCGCCCGCGCGGGCGGGGCGGTCAGGGCGCCGGCACGTCGACGGTCCAGAGCGTGACGAGGAAGAGGACGAGGCGGTAGCCGGTTGTGACGAGCGGCGACAGGCCGAACCCTACGACGGCCGAGACGAGGCCAGCTTGCCACCACCGCACGGCGTAGGCACGGCGCACAGCGGCGACGAGGTACGCGAACACCATCGTCATGACGACGGGGTCCATGCTGCGGCTTGCCCACTGGACGAGCGGGCCTGACCCGAGCCAGTTGCCCACGAAAACCAGGGGTACCCAGACGAGGGCGAGAGCGAGCGTCCCCGCCATCGCAAACGCGACGTAGTGCGTCGAGAACACGAGGTACCGGACCCCCGATGCGCGCGTCCAGAACAGAGCGAGGGCGAGGCACAGCGCGAAGCCTGGAACGAAGAGGCCGATGAGCGTTGTCGCGAGCGTCCCGCTCTTCTGGTCAAAGGCCGCGTCGTACACGTCCTGCTCAACGCCAGCCGCTTCCGACCCTGCCGCGAGGCGGGACGTGGCCCACTCACCATAGAGCCCCATCTCCCGCTGGCCGTCAGCGCTCCCCAGGAAGGCGCTTGTGGCTCCGAACGCGCTGAGGGTGAAGAAGAACGCGACGTTCGCGACCAGAAAAATGCGGATCGGGCGGACGTAGAGCCCGCGCCGCCCGCTGAAATACTCGACCGTCAGCTTGCCCGGGACGAACAGCGCTTTGAGCGAGCGCCACAGCTTCCCGTCCGCGCTCGTGGCTTCGTGGAACTGCTCGCGCAGAAACGACCCCAACCGCTCGTCCTCGGGCCGCGGCCGGCGCTCGCCGCAGGCGTGGCAGTACGGGCCGACCACCCCGCCCCCGCACGCAGCGCAGACCGGCTCGGGCGGGGCTGCCGCGTCCTCCACCCCGCCCACGGCGGGCGGGACGGCCTGGACGTCCAGAGCGGGCGGGGCGGGCATCGGCGGCACGAGTGGCGGAGGCGAGGCGGCCGGAACCTAGCGCCACCCCGTCCCCCCTCTGGGCCACAAAAAAGCGCCGGCCTCCAGAGAGGCCGGCGCAGCGTGACGGCGGGCGGGGCGGTCTACCGGACGAGAGCGACCGAGCGCGTGGCCGTCGCGCCGCGCCCGTCCTGGGCGCGGACGATGTAGAGGCCCGGCGGGAGGTCGCCGGCGTCGATGCGGAGCGTGTACGTCCCGGGGCGCGTGTGGCCCTCGTGGAGGAGCGCCACGCGGCGCCCGAGCGCGTCGTACATGGCGACGGTCAGCGTGGTCGGCTCGTCGATCGTCAGCTCGAGGCGCGACGAGGCGGCAAACGGGTTTGGGCGGGCCGTCGAGAGCCGGAACGGCTGCGGCACGTCGTCGACCTGCTCGAACGCCGCGCGGGCGGGGCGGTCCGGCGGGGCCGCGAGCGCCGACGGGACGGCGGCGCCCACGAGGGCGACGGCGGCGAAAACCTGAAGAGCGTGGCGAAGGGGCATCGGCGCGGGGCAGACCGGGAGAACAAGCCTCCGGGAAGATCGGACATACAGTGTCTAGATACAAACGGGTTCCTCCGCAATCCTCGTGCCCGGTCTCACCGCCGGCGCCCCACCGCCTCGGCCCGTGCCAACGCGTTGGGCTGCTCGCGGAGGCCCCGCGCGCGGAGCACGAGCGCGATCGCCACGCCGGTTACGAATCCGCCCACGTGGGCACCGTACGCAACGCCGCCCATCTGCTCGGCCGAAGCGATCGCGCCGTACCCGTTCACAAACTGGAACGCGACCCACAGCCCGAGCACGACGACGGCCGGGACCGACACGACGCGGAAAAAGAAGAGGGCGTAGACCCGGTTCGTCGGGAAGAGGACGAGGTAGGCCCCGAGCACGCCCGAGATCGCCCCGCTCGCGCCCAGCGTCGGGACCAAGCCGTGCGGGCCGAGCGCCACCTGGAGCGCCGTCGCTGCGACGCCGCTCGCGAGGTAGAACAGGAGGAACGGGCCGGTCCCGAAGCGGTGCTCCACGTTGTCCCCGAAGATCCAGAGGTAGAGCACGTTGCCGGCGATGTGGGCGTAGCCGCCGTGCATGAACATCGACGAGAGGACCGTGAGGTAGATCCACGGCGCCGGTCCCGGCCCCGGCCGCTGCGGGATGTCGGCCGGCGTGCGCACCTCGGCGGCCGGGTCCACGCCGGGGATCGGCCGGTCGTTCACGAGGTCGCGGCCCGACGTGATCTCCTCGGGCACCGCGCTCCACCCGTAGGTGAGAGCCGGGTCGGCGAGTTGGAGCCCGAACACGAGCACGTTCGCGACGATGAGCAGGATGGTCGCCCACGCCGGCCCGTCGAGGAGGCGGTCGTCGTCGCTGATCGGGAAGAGCACGGGCGGGGCGGGCGGGGGCCGTCGTGAATGAGGCCGCCCCGCCCCCAGATCCCACGCACCCGCCCCGCCCTCGGCGGGCGGGGTGGCGTCGCTGCTCGGGCGTCGCGCTACGCGGGCGGGTCGGCGTCGGCCGGGCGACGGAGGCGGCGGAGGTCGTGCCGCTGGTACGCCCGCATCCGGCTGCGGAGGCCGCGGAGGTAGCGCGCGCGCTCGGCGAGCACCCACCGGACCAGCCACACGACGGCGGCGGCGACGAACGCGAGCCAGATCGGGTGGAGCGGGAAGTGCTGGAACAGCCACTCCCGGACGCCGATCTGGCCCGGCACGCGGAACTCGTCGGGGACCCGGTTCGCCGTTTTCTCGGCGGCCTCGCGGGCGCGGGCCTCGACGTCCTCGAACAGGCTCCGCGCCACGAGGTCGGTCTCAGGCGTGGCCGTGCCGAAGATGGCCGCCGTCGCGCTCCACGGAACCCACTCGTGCAGCGCGAGCCCCGCCCCGCCCACGAGGAACGCCGCCACGACTGGGAAGACGACACCGCGGACGAACACGCGGCGGCGCTCTGACCGCTCGGTCGCTTGGCGCCGCGCGCTCGTCGACCCGTCGGCGCGGCGCGCGAGCCGCCCCGCCCGGACCCACGCCTCGTGCGGCCACGCCGTGACGACGAAGGCGACGACGAGCACGGGGACCGCGATGGCGATCCAGGTCACGGGCGGGGTGGGGTGAGCCGCAGGGCCTCTAGGATACCGCCCCGCCCCCGCCCTGCGACGCTACGCCAGCGACGGGACGCTGTCGGCGAACACACCGTCGCCCGAGATCCCGACGACGCGGCCCGGCCCCTCGACGCCGCGGAGCACGCCGCGCGTGTCGACGATGAGCGGGGCGTGCTGGCGCACGGCCGCGTAGTCGACCGTCGTGTGGTCGGTGACGATGACGACGGCGTCGGCCGACGAGAGCGCCTCCTCCGTCAGGTCCACGCTATGGAGCGGGAGGCCGGTCAGCGTCGTGTGGCCGTCGTCGGCGATGACGGGGCAGAACGGGTCGTGGTAGCCCACGTTGGCCCCGTTCTCCTGGAGCAGCCGGAGGATCTCCAGGGCTGGGCTCTCGCGGAGGTCGTCGATGTCGCGCTTGTAGGCCACGCCGAGCACGAGCACGCGGCTGCCGCGGATGGGCTTGGCCACGTCGTTGAGCGCGTCGGCCACCTTGCGGACGACGAACGAGGGCATCTCGGCGTTGATCTCGCTCGCCACGTCGATCATCCGCGTCTTGTAGGCCAGCGACCGCATCTTCCACGACAGGTAGTGCGGGTCGAGCGGGATGCAGTGGCCGCCCAGCCCGGGGCCGGGCGTGAACTTCATGAACCCGAACGGCTTCGTCGCCGCCGCCTCGATCACGTCCCACACGTTGAGGCCCAGCCGGTCGCACGCCTGCGCGAGCTCGTTGGCGAGCGCGATGTTGATCATGCGGAACGTGTTCTCGTAGACCTTCACGAGCTCGGCCGCGCGCGCGTTCTCGGTCGGCACGAGCGCGTCGAAGATGGTCTCGTAGAGGGCGACGCCGGCCTCGGCGCACGCGTCCGTCACGCCGCCGATCACCTTGGGCGTGTTCTTCGTCTGCCACGTCTCGTTGCCCGGGTCCACGCGCTCGGGCGAGTAGCACAGGAACACGTCGCGGCCCACGACGAGCCCGGACTCCTCGAGGAGCGGGCGGAGCACTTCGTCGGTCGTCCCCGGGTAGGTCGTCGACTCGAGCACCACGAGCTGCCCCGCCCGGAGGTGGTCGGCGACCGTCCGCGTGGACGACAGGACGTACGAGAGGTCGGGGTCCTTGATCTTGTTGAGCGGCGTCGGCACGCAGAGCGAGACCGCGTCGCAGTCGGCGAGCCGCGCGGGGTCGGTCGTCGCCTCGATCTGGCCGCTCTCGGCGTACGGCGCCAGCGTCTCGGACGGGACGTCCTGGATGTGGCTCTCGCCCGCGTTGATGGCCGCGGCGACTTCGGGGTCGACGTCCAGCCCGACCACGCGGTACCCAGCGCGGGCCACCTCGACGGCGAGCGGGAGCCCGACGTACCCGAGGCCGACGATGCCGACGACGGCTGTGCGGTCCTCGACACGGGACAGGAACTGCTGGAGGGGGCTCTCGGACATGGCGGAAGATGGCTGGGGGTCCTGCGGAGAGGGCAAGCGGCGGGCCGAACCTTGCACGTACCCATACAGCGGGCGGGGCGGGACGGATCGCGTGTCAACGGGGGCCGCCAAGGCGCTCGTGCGCACGGGGGCAGGGCAGGTACAGGGTACGCCACCGGACGGCCGTTCAGATCCGCCGCCGCCGTGCGTTCCGCGTGCGAACGGCTCAGGCTACAGCTTAACGAACCGGACGGCCGCCCCGCCCCCCGCCCCGCCCTGCACGCGGACCACGTAGGCGCCGGGGCTCAGGTCCAGGTCCAGGACGGCCTCCCGCACAGCCCCGCTCGAAGGGAGCGGGACGACGAGGACGCGGCGCCCCAAAGCGTCGAACACCTCGGCCGTCGCGGGTCCCGGCGCGGCCCCCTCGACCCGCAGCGTCACCGGCCCCGCAGCCGGATTCGGCCACGCGCGGACGCGGAGCCCCGCCGGCGCACCGTGGGCGGGGCGGTCCGAGCGAAGCGGCGTCCCCACCTCGCTCAGGCCGACGTGGGCATACTGGAGAACGTAGGTCCCGTTGGGGCCGGCGATGACGACGGGTCCCAGCCCCTCGGCGAGGACAAGCACGCCGAAGCCGGCTTCGGACGCGTAGGTCCGAGTCGATACCTCGTGCCCCGGCGCGATCGCCAGCGCCCCCTCCCCGACTGTGACTTGCCGGCGGTCGCCCGCCCCGCCCGCGGCGCAGTCGACGGCGCCCGCCCCGCCCAGCGGGCACGGCGCGAGCTGCGGCGACGGGCGCTCGCGGCTCCCGTCCCACACGACGACGCGCGCGGAGCCCGCGTCGTAGCGCGCGAGGTACCGGGTGACGCGGGCGGGCGACGTGGGTGCGGCCCACGCCGAGTCGACGACGCTCGCGTAGGACGTTGCCCCGATGAGCGTGTCCCCCGTGACCGACCGGCGGAGGGCGGCGCCCCCTTCGCTCGCGTAGTCGAACACGCTCCCCGAGAGGAGGGGGAAAAACGCCTCAGCGTTCGGAGACGCCTCGGCGGCGCGCGCTGTCTCTGGGCGGGGTGGTGCGTCTTGCGCCGTCGCGGAGGGGGCGTACAGGACAGCTACGCTCATAGCCACCACACTCGCGGCGCGGGCCGCTATCGTAGTCAAGCAGGTCAATCGTTTCGCCGTCGCCGGCCTTTCGTGGTCCCCACCACTCGGCCGAGACCGCTAGGCCTCGGGGTACGGGAGTGTACCCTATCGGAGCGGGTCGGGGCGGCGGCCTCAGCGAAAGCACTGAACGATCACACGGGCATTCCCCGCGGCTGCGCATCCAGTCGCCCCAGCGGCTCTAGGGCGGGGCACCCGTTCCCGCCGTTCTGCCGGAGTAGCGTGTTTAGGGGGTTGCCGGATGGAAGTTCATGAGGCTGTCGTCTGCCGACAATGCGAGGTCACGTTGCACCTCCGTTGCATCTGAGCGGGGTGACTCGACTCGGGGCCGCCGGCGCTGATACCGCCCCCCGCTTCCCTCTGCATCTATGTCCCCCCGCCCCGCCCCCCGCGTGCCCGCCGCCCCGCTCTACCTCCGCGTTCTGCTCCCCCTCGTGTGCGCCTTGTGCGTCTCGGGTCTTGCGCGCGCGCAACCCTCAGCGTACACGTCGCAGGAGGCGCCGCCCGACGTGGGCGCCGAAGTCACGCAGCGGATCGACCTGGAGCCGGGGCCGAACTTCGTCTCGCTCTACGTCTCGCCGGAGAGCCACGACCTCGAAGACCTGTTCGGGGACCAGCTCGACCAGATCTTCCTGATCAAGGACGGCGAGGGCGCCGTGTTCGCGCCCAAGTACGGGGTCCGCGACCTTACGGAGTGGCGGTGGACGCAGGCCCACCTCGTCTACGTCCGGAACCCCGTCACGGTCGAAGTCCGGGGGCAGCGCATCGAGCCGCAGTCGGCCTTGCCTCTGGAGCGGGGATGGAGCTGGGTTCCCTACTTTGGGACGGGGCCGATGGACGTCGAGGAGGCGTTCGCCTCGCTCGGGGCCTCGATGACGCGGGTCGAGGACGTCGACGGCCGGACGTACCCCGAAGCAAACAACGCGGAGCCGCTCACGGCGCTCCAGCCCGGGCGGGGCTACCGAGTCCACCTCTCGGACGCGGCGACCCTCGTGTACGGCGCGCCGGAGGGGGCGCCCCCGCCCCGCCCTGCGCCGCCGCCGCCGCCGCCGTCGGAGCGGATCGCCGCGGCCACGCTCGCGGACGCGCTCGCGCTCCGCGGCCTCGAGCCGGGTCAGACCGTCGAGGTCGGCGGCTACTACGCCGAGGGCGACGGCGGCGGCGGCACGTTCGACGTGACGGCGAGCGGGGCGGCCCCGGACGGCGGGACGGTGTTCGTGCCGGACGAGCACGCGAGCGGGGTGGTGATGGAGGCGCACAGGTACCGCCACGACCAGCGGTTCGAGGGCGTCCCACGCGGCGAGGACGTCGTGTTCGGGTCGCTCTCTCTCGATGTCCTCGACGAGCGCGGCTCCCTCTGGCTCCGGATCCCCGGGCACTACCTCCACGGCCACGCTCACGGCTTGAGCCGGACGCTCGCGCCGGGCTTCTTCTACGGCGACGGCGGCCGGTTGAACCTGTACAAGGCCCGGATCGGCCGGGACCGGACCGTCCAGTATTCGTACCGCCACACGACGGGCGACGTGCGGCTCGAGCGCGTGCGCTCGGAGCCCGTCCTCCGGGTCGAGTGGTTCGGCGCGCGGCCGGCCGCGCGTGGCCCAAGCTGGACCGGCTCGACGGATGTCCAGCCCATCCTGGCCCACGTGATGAATGTTGCGGACGCCCTGAACGGGGAGCGGTCCGGCGCCGTCCGCGAGGTGCGGCTCTCGTTCCCCGACGTCTACGACACCTTCGGGTCGATCATCGTCCCCAACGGCGTCACGCTGCGGGGCGAGGGCGGGACCGAAGTCCAGACGGTGACGAACGACCTGGGCCACACCTACCGCCCGGTCCGCGTCCGGCCCCGGCACACCCGGCTCCGCACGATGGACGGCGAGGCGTTCCGCCACATCCGCATGCTGAAGAACTCGTCGGACCCGGCCTACCTCGCGCCCGACGCCAAGTTCGTCCTCAAGGGCCGCCCGACGTCGCTCTGGGTGGGGCACGGGGTGATGGAGGCGGGCATCGAAGACATCGTCCTCGACGGGAACTGGGAAAACAACCAGCAGCCGTGGACCGAGGACTACGCGTCGTACGCCGAGCTCGAGGAGTGGGGCCGCAACTCGCCAGGCCACGCGGGCTTCGTCTCGACGAACCACAAGGGCGTCTACATCCCGCAGGGGCAGCACCTGACGGTCCGCAACGTGGCCGTCGACGGGTTCATCTCGAACGGCCTCCTCGGCAACGCCAACAACACGTGGACGGTCGAGAACGTCCGCCTCGGGAACAGCCTCTGGAACCACGTCCTCTACAACGCGAACGGCTCCTACACCAACCTCACGCTGCACGGGTTCGCGTGGGACCACGTGGCGTGGGGGTACGGAACGGTCGACAACCTCGTGTTCGAGGACGGCGCCGTGAGCCCGACCCGGCGGGGTCGGGGAATGTGGGGCATCCGGGGCGGCGATGCCCACGACCCGGCCGACCTCGCCGGCGACGACGGCTACTTCACGCGCGAGGACGGGACGGTGCCGACTAATTTCGGCACGACCGTTACCGGGATCTACCTCGACTTCCGAGAGGCCGCCATCGGAGCCTTTAGTGGCCTCGGGCCGAACATCGCGATCCGGGGGGTCTCGCATGAGGACCCAGCTCGGATCGTGACAGACCCAGGTAGCAGCTTCGGCTACGTGTTCGCAGAGAGCGGGAACGGCTACCAGCGCGCGCTCTACCCGAACAACGTCATCGAACACGTCGTGCTCTACGACCTCGGCTCGAAGGAGCGAGGCGGCTTGTTCGGCACGCTGAACGTGACCCGGTCGACCTACCGCGACATCCGCTCGGATCGGTCACTCGGCGGAACTGGCAAGAGCGCTTCTACCCTGAAGCTGAACGCGACCCACCGGGGACGCCCAGAGTGGGACAACGTGCAGACGGTGACGTTCGAGGAGATCCACGAGGTGGCCCCCCACAAGTTCATCGCCAAGGTGGGCGTCTCGGACGACGCCGTCGGCCGCGAGGTCACGATCCGGCGGAGCTCGTTCAACAACACGACGAACACCCTCTTCCGCGGGTCGAACGGGGGCGGAAACCTCGCGGGGTTCAAAGGCGACCCCTCGAAGCTCCGCGTCGCGTTCGAGGACGTGTCGCTCAACATCCACGACCGATACTTCCTCAACCTCGAGCTCTTTTTCGCCATGTCCACGCTTGACCGCGTCACCGACGCAAAGAGCGGGCGGACGAGCGAGGACGGCGGCCGCGCCTCGTTCACTGGGCGGGGCGGGGAAGTGTTCGTGGACGTCCCGACCGAGCTCCTGTGGCGGCCGCTCGACCCGTCGTTCGTGAGCGTGACGCCCCGGTCGGGCACGGCCGTGAAGGTGGGCCGCGTCGAGGTCGTTCCTTCGTACACGAAGGACGGGGACTGGCGCGCGCCAGTCCTCCGGCTCCACCTGGACCGCCCGCTCCGGGGGGGCGAGGCCGCGTCGTTCGACTGGTCCGCCGCCGTCCGCCCGCCCGGGGGTGGGGGGGGCGTGTG